>NZ_JBKGHJ010000044.1:0-28975 GCF_046520365.1 Corallococcus sp. 4LFB | reverse complement strand
GGCGCGAGGTGGACGTGGCGCGGGCGAGCGCCTGCCCCTGGAGCGCCTGCTGGCGGACGCCATCCCGCGCCGGGCCCTGTCGCTCGTGGGCGGCATGATGTCCTTCACGGACGGCCAGAGCCGGCGGGAGCTCTTGCCCGCCGCGCCCCAGGTGGGCGTCGTGCTGCGGCTGGAGGACCTTCCGCTCCAGGACCTGGGCCTGCTCGTGGACGTGGGGCTGGGGCACGGGCGGCAGCAGCTCCAGGTGGCGCCGGGCAGCGTGGTGCCCTTCGGCTACACCACGCTCACGCTGGGCGCGGCGGTGCCATACCTGTGGCGCTGGGAGCGGCTGACGCTGTTCGCGGGCCCGCGTGTGGCCGCGCTGTACCTGGGCAGGTCTTTCGACGTGGAGGCCTTCTCCGGTGGCCAGCGCTACTTCACCGTCAGCCCCGGTGTGGTGGGCGGACTGGCGTGGCGTCTGGGCGAGCGGTTGGAGCTCACCGCCCAGGGGCATGGGATGTTGACGTACGTGGTGGTGGACGGACAGGGACAGGCCGTGGGCTTCATCGGCGGAAACGCCGGCGTGGGGTACCGCTTCTGATGCGTCGCCATTGCCTGCTCTTGACCCTGTCGTCGCTCGGCCTGGGCCTGGGCGCGTGCGGAAACCTGGACAACGCGCCCTTCCGCGCGGGCACCGTGCGCGGCCGGCTCACGGAGTTCGACCCCGCCGTCGTGCTGGTGTCCGTGGTGGGCGCGCCCGACGTGCGCGGCAGCGTGGACGCGCAGGGCCGCTTCACGCTGGAGGACGTGCCCGCGGGGCCCGCGGAGCTCTTCGTCCTGGCCACCGCGGACAAGGCCGCGCGCGTGCCGCTCACCGTGCAGGGCGGCCAGTCCGTGGACGTCGCGGACGTGGCGCCCCGGCCCGCCGGCACCTTCCTCATGAAGCTCCGCGCCCGGGGCAACCTGCGGGTGGCGGAGGCGAAGGCGTCCGTGGACGGCACCCCCATCGAGGCCTCCCAGCTCGACGACCAGGCCCCCCACCACCTGGGGCCGCTGCCGGCAGGCTGCTACGGCGTCAGCGTCTCCGCGCCCGGCTTCATCTCCACGGCCCTCCAGGGCTGTGTGGCCGAGGGCAAGCCGACGGTGCTGACCGTGGAGCTCGTCCCGGAGAAGTCCTACGCCCAGCAGGGCTGCGCGACGACGGGCTGCAACAGTGAGAGCCATTGCGCGTCGGACGGCTGTTGCGTGCAGTGCCTCGAAGACAGCCATTGTGTGACGCCGCTCGGGTGCAGGGCGTTCCACTGTGAAGAGAGTCTTCCGTAAAGCGACGCATTTGACGACGCAGGGTGCCCGCGCTGTTCGCCACCCGTATGGAATTGCGTCCGCGGTGCGAGGCCCTGTGGCCACCGTGCGAGCAGCCGGGTCTTCCTGACGACGAGGCACTCCCTGCTCACGCAGGGCCCCCCAACCGCCTCGTCTCACAGGAGGATGACCATGCGTATCCCGACCGCTCCCTCTTCCGCGGCATGGATGGTGTTGTGCGCGACGCTGCTGTCCATGGGCTGCGGCGGCCCCACGTCGTCGGAGGATCCTTCGCTCGCCACGGGCGGTGACAACCTGGGCGTGGGTGAGGCCCCCGCGACGGATGACGGCGCCGCGCCCGGTGGCGACGGCCGCGTCAGCATCTGCCACATCCCTCCGGGCAATCACGCCAACGCGCACACCATCACGGTGGGCGCGCCCGCGGTGGCCGCGCACCTGCACCACGGCGACCGCATGGGCGCCTGCGACGACGAAGGAGAGACGCCCACGGATGGCGGCACCTCCGGCTCCGACGGCGGCAGCACCACGGACGGCGGCTCCGGCGGCGACGTCGACGCCGGTCCGGGTCCCGTGTGCATCCCCGAAGGGGGCGAGTGCTCCACCGAGGGCGAGGTGGGCTGCTGCGATTCGCTGTCCTGCCAGGAAGGCCAGTGCTGGCCGTCCGTCGGCTGAGAAAGCGACGTGGCCACTCCGAGCCGGGGCGGGTCTTCCCCGGCGTTCTTCCCTGATTTCAACAAAGGCGCTCCCATGACCTCCCTGCGACACCTGACCTCCACCCTGCTCCTGGCCACGGGGATGCTGTTCCTCGCGGCCTGCGGCGACAGCAATGCCCGCGTCACCCTGAAGCTCACGGACGCCCCGGGCGACGGCATCGAGAAGGCCGTCGTCACCATCTCGAAGATCTACCTGAAGGGCAGCGTGGACGGCGGCAAGGACGGCAAGGACGGCAAGGGCGACGTCGTGCTCCTGAGCGAGCCCGTCACCACCGACCTGCTCACGCTGGCCAACGACACCGCGGACCTGGTGAAGGACGCGGAGGTCCCGGCGGGCACGTACAAGGAGCTGCGCTTCGTCATCACCGGCGGCTACATCCAGGTGAAGCAGGACGGCGGCAGCCGCATCTTCGCCACCTCGCGCGACTACGCGGGCCTGCCGGACGGCGCCCAGGTGGACGGCGACCTGCAGATGCCGAGCGCCAGCAGCTCCGGCCTCAAGGTGAAGTTCGACAAGGACGCGGACGTCACCATCACCAGCGATGACGACCAGAAGGTCATCCTGGTGGACTTCGACGTCGCGCAGAGCTTCGGCAAGGAGGCCGGCGGCTCCGAGCAGTGGGTCATGCGTCCCATCATCAAGGGCGCGGACCTGGAGTTCTCCGGCAACGTGGAGGTCTCCCTGGAGGCGGGCGACGTGTCCCTGCCCCTGGGCCCGGCGCAGCTGAGCAGCTTCTCCGCGGTGCTCATCAACGCCGACGGCAGCCGCGAGACGATGTCCTTCACCGCCAGCACGGCCACCCGCTACGTGGCGAACTTCAAGTTCCTGCTGCCGGGCACCTACCAGGTGGACCTGGTGGGCCCGGAGGGCGTGACCTTCAGCACGGACCTCACGCGCCCGGCGACCGCCACGGTCGGCTCAGGCGCGGAGTCCAACGTGGACTTCGTCCTGACGTCCTTCGACGTCGAGTAGTACTTCGAGTACTTCGGGGTTCAGGCCGCCTGCTCGCCCGACTGCGCCTGGGCGGCCTGGACCTCGAGGGCGATCTCAATCTTCTCGCCCACCAGCACGCCGCCCGCCTCCAGCGCCTGGTTCCACGTCAGGCCGAAGTCGCTGCGGTTGATGGTCGTCTTCGCCTCGAACGCGGCCTTGGTGTTGCCCCACGGGTCCTTGGCGATGCCCAGCTGCTCGGCCTCCAGGACGACCTCGCGGCTGATGCCGCGGATGGTGAGCTGGCCCGTGACCTTCAGGTGCTCGCCGGAGGGCTCCACCTTCGTGCTCTGGAAGGTGAGCGCCGGGAACTTCGCCACATCGAAGAAGTCCGGCGAGCGCAGGTGGTTGTCGCGCTGCTCGACGCCGGTGTGGATGCTCGCCGCCTCGATGGAGACGGACACCGACGAAGCCGCCGGGTTCGCGTCGTCCAGGGTGATTGTGCCGCCGAACTTCGTGAAGTTGCCGCGCACCTTCGCCACCACCATGTGGCGGACGCTGAAGTGGATGCCGGTGTGCGTGGTGTCGATGTTCCAGAGGGTGGTGGCCATGGTCGTCGTCCTTGTCGTGAGCGCCGCGTTTCGCGGCGGTGTGTTTCAACGAGGCCCAAGGTAGCGGCTCCCCACGTTCCGGATTAGACGGGACGGACAGGAAGCACTGTTCCACGGCTGGGACAGTGCCCCGCGCACGGGGAACGGCCATGGACCTCAACGAACTCCTCGTCTTCGCCCGGGTGGTGCAGGCGGGCAGCTTCACGGCGGCGGCGAAGGCGCTGCGCATGCCCAAGTCCACCGTGAGCCGGAAGGTGTCCGAGCTGGAGGAGCGCGTCGGAGCCCAGTTGCTCCAGCGCACCACGCGCACGCTGCACCTGACGGAGGTGGGCCGCGCGTACTACGCGCACTGCGAGCGCATCGTCGCGGAGGCGGAGGCGGCGGAGCTGGCGGTGACCCGCATGCAAGCGGGCCCGCACGGGCTCCTGCGCGTGACGACGCCCCTGTCCGTCCACTTCCTCGCGCCCATGGTGGCGCGCTTCATGGAGCAGTACCCGGACGTGCAGCTGGAGCTGTTCTGCACGGACCGCGCGGTGGACCTGATGGAAGAGGGGTTCGACCTGGCGGTGCGTGCCGGGCGGCTGCCGGACTCATCGCTGATGGCGCGGCGGCTGGGAGACATCGAGTGGCTCGTCGTGGCCTCACCGGAGTACCTCCATGCGCGGGGAACGCCGCGCACCCCCTCGGACCTGGCGAAGCATGACTGCCTCTTCTTCGGCACGTCGCTGGAGAGCAACGTCTGGACGTTGCACGCGGGCGGCCGGTCGGTCGACGTGAAGGTCTCCGGGCGGCTGGTGATCAACGAGCCGGACATGCTGCGCGCGGTGACGTTGGTGGGCGCCGGGGTGGCGCTCATCCCCGGCCAGCAATGTGTCGAGGACCTGGAGTCCGGCCGGCTCCAGCGCGTGCTGCCGGACTGGAGCTCCGCGGGTGCGCCGGTGCACGCCGTCTACCCGCCCACGCGCCACCACGTGCCCAAGGTGATGGCCTTCGTGGAGGTGCTGCGCGAGCACTGGCCCCAGCTGCAAGCGGCGCTCAAGCGCGCGAAACGCTGAGACGGTGGACGCGTTTCGTTCCGCGGATGGAACGATGTGTCCCGAGGTTCGAGTCTGGCCAGGTGGCGTTCCGGAGCGCATGTTGTGTCTCGAAAGGAAACACACCCCATGATGAACCTTCGGCCTTCTGAAGCGCGCGGACATGCCAACCACGGCTGGCTGGACTCGCATCACACCTTCTCGTTCGCGAGCTACTTCGACCCCGACAACATGGGCTTCCGCGCCCTGCGCGTCATCAACGAGGACCGCGTGCAGTCCGGCGAGGGCTTCGACACGCACCCGCACCGGGACATGGAGATCATCACCTACCCGCTCAGCGGCGCCATCGCGCACCGGGACAGCACGGGAGGCCAGGGGCTGCTGCGCGCCGGTGAGGTGCAGCGCATGACGGCCGGCACGGGCGTGATGCACAGCGAGATGAACGGCTCCAACGAGGACGTCCACTTCCTGCAGATCTGGATCATCCCGGACAGGAAGGGCCTGAAGCCGGAATATGAGCAGAAGTTCTTCCCGGAGAAGGACCGGCAGGGACGCTGGCGCGTGGTGGCCAGCCCCGACGCGCGCGACGGCAGCCTCACCGTGCACCAGGACGTGCTCCTCAGCAGCACGCTGCTGGGCCCGGGCGAGAAGGCGGAGTACACGCTGCCCAAGGGGCGTCACGCCTGGGTGCAGCTTGCCCGAGGCGCGGGCACGCTCAACGGAGTGACCGTGAAGGCCGGTGACGGAGTGGCCGTCTCCGACGAGTCGAGCCTCGTGCTCACCGCCTCCGAGCCGCTGGAGGCCCTGCTGTTCGACCTGGCCTGATGCGCCGGGCACGAAGAAGGCCCCCGGATCCTGAGCGGACCCGGGGGCCTTGTCGTTTTCAGCGTCCTACGGGGTGAAAGACGTGGGGTTGGGCACGGGAGGGAGGGTGACGCTCAGGGAGTCCACTGGATGCGGTAGGAGCAGGCGTGGCCGTCGAAGTCGAACGGCTCCACGCGCAGGTTCCGAGCGCCCGCCCGGGTGAGGCCGGCCTCGATGATGCCGCGCAGGTAGCCGGGGTTGCCGTTGCACTCGCTGACGCGGAGGACGTGGTGCGCGGGCCCCTGGGTGACGAGCTCCGTCTTCAGGTAGTTGTTCACCGTCGCGAAGCTCTCCTGGATGCGGACGACGACGCGCTCCGGTCCGAAGATGGGCCACATCGCGACGAGCGCCTTGCCCAGCAGCGTCTGCTCCACGCCCTCGATGAGCGACACGCCCAGCCGCCGGAAGCCCTCGTCCGTATCGACGTCGGGGTGGAGGTGATGCGCGGTGATGCGCAGGGCCTCTGCGAAGACGAGCCGAGGCGTGCTGCGGGGGATGGGAGCGCCCAGGTCCAGGCCGGCCCGTTTCAGCTTGTCCTTCAGCGCGGGGGTGAGCTGCCTGCCGATGGAGCGAAAGAGCCCTTCAATCGTGTGACGATAGACAACCTGCTCGGCCATGGATCCGTCCGGGGGTCGGATGTAATTGCGCGCAGCCGTAACGTCAGCCGCGAGCGATGTCATCACGAATCCACGAAGGCTCACCAGCCCCTGCGCAACTCCAATGAAATCCGTCTGTCTTTCCCAGACACCGGAACTGCGTGGCTGTTCGGGGTTTGCCGGGGTTCAGGCTCAGCCGCCCCACCGGATGCGGTAGGAGCAGGCGTGGCCATCGAAGTCGAACGGCTCCACGCGCAGGTTCCGGGCGCCGGCCCGGGTAAGCCCCGCCTCGATGATGCCGCGAAGGTAGCCCGGGTTCCCGTTGCACTCGTTGACGCGGATGATGTGGTGACCGGGCCCCTGGGTGAGCAACTCCGAATGCATGTAGTTGTTCACGGTGGAGAAGCTCTCCTGGATGCGCACCACGACGCGCTCGGGGCCGAAGATGGGCCACATCGACACGAGCGACTTGCCGAGCACGGTCTGCTCCAGCCCCTGGATGATGCCCACGCCCAGCCGCCGGTAGCCCTCGCCCACCTCGAGTTCCGGATACAGGTGCTCGACGGTGACGCGAAGGGCATCCGCGAAGACGGGCCGGGACGTGTTGTGAGGGGACTCCGAGTCCAGGTCCAGCCCCACCTCGCTCAGCTTCGCCCGGAGCTCCGGAGTGAGACGGTCACCGATGGAGCGAAAGAGCCCCTCCACCGTGTGGCGATAGACGATTTCCTCTTCCACGAATCACCCCGGCAACGGCCCGGCGGTCCCATTCCGCCGTGTCGCGAAGAAGCGTACTCCAGCCCCCCCACGAATCCGAAGCCCCCTGCCCTACGACCCGGGTCTGAGACGTCCCACCGCGTGTTTCATGTCGTGCGCATCTGGCTCAGAAAACATGAATTACATTTTCCCAAAGGCTCAGCGAGTCCAGGGCTCTTCGGTGCGCGACACGGTGGACGCTGAGTGTCCTAAAGGACGCGCGATAGAACGCATCGACTCGCCCGCCAGTACGCAGCGCGAGACTTCCTCGCGCTCCTGCAGCGACAGGCGCAAGGGCGAGCGCGTGCGCACGCGCGGCGCCACTCCGCTCGTCTTCACCAGGAGCCGCTAAATTGACTTCTTCGAGCAGCCGATGGCCAGCGCCGCTTGCTCGAAGGTCTCGCCAGCGATGACTCGCCGCCCAATCTCCAGCCCGTCCTCACCCGTCAGCCTTGCTAATTTCCCTCGGCCTCGTACCCAGTGCCGCCCACCGAGCAGAGTGCCATGGTGAGAACCGGCGTGGTGCACTCACCGATTGAGACCACCCGGGTAAGCTCAACCCGATCATCCCTTCAGGGTTTGACTGCTTGCCGCGCAAACGTGGTGAGGATGCGCTGGCTCGGAAAATCCGAGAGCGAAACAAGCTTGTTCGCCAACGCTACAGGGACCAGCGCGTTGTCGTACATGCTACATCGAAGCTCACCGATGAGCGTGAGGATTTCGTGGAGGTGCGGTAGGTCCGACGCCTTTGGCTCCGACTTGTACTCGCGCCCTGGCACCGTCGCGACGTACATCGCGCCCTCTTGCGCTCGGAAGAACACCTTCTGCCATAGTAGGTGTTCTGACCGTAAGTCGAAGACGCGTCACCGGGGACAATGTACTTACGGATATAGGCATCGCCCACCACGAAGAAGGACCCGGGGCTCATGCGGTCTTGAATAGCGGCCGCGTGTTCGACAAATGCCCCGCTCTTCTCTAGACCCGCCAGCCGCAGAGTAGGCCCTGTCGGGCCGCTAGGTTGGCTCAAAAGGTATTCGACGAGCTCGCGCATGGGCCGATAGAGCGGAGCCACCAGCCCAAAGAACGCGAGCGGGCCATCCTTGATGAGGAGGATGTTCCTCAGGAGGGCGGGCTTCATCTCCAGGATGCTGTGAATCAGGTGAACCAGGACGATCTGCTCAAGCATCGTCATGACGTACGCGGCGATACCGGACGCACCAATCTCCTCGTCAACCCGCTCATGCAGGCGGAAGGTGTCCGTTAGGTAGACAGCCTGCTGGCACCTCGGACAATTCTTGAGGGTGGGATCCGCGTACGAAAAGGTGATCAGATTCTGCCCGCATCCATATGGACAGTGCTCAACACGCTCCGCTAGGGAGTCGTCGGGCTGCCGCTTCCAACGCCGGAACAGAAACCACTTGAGGCTCGTGATGAGCTGCTCCGATTCGGAGCCGCGCTCCTTTACGAAGAAGTCATACACCGCGCGTCGGATGGTCGCAGCGAGCGAGGGCTGGGAGCCATGCCGGATGCCCTTGGTTGGCAGGACCAGCGTGTATCGCTCGATCTGCTTCAGCTTGCGCAGGTCCTCCGGGGCGATGAATCGCTTCGTGTCGAGAGCGCGAAGATCATCGAGTTGGAAGAGGAGCGGTCCAAATGTGAAGAATGCAATGGACGCCGACGGGTACTCCTCCTGGACGAAGGTCTCCGTGTAGCCACCATCGATCGCGATGACGGCTGATACCTCGCTGACATCGACCTCGGAGAGGTCGGTCAGCAGACCCACCAGCGACTGCGAGTCCGGCGCCGACGGCAGGATGCACTGATCGAGGTACGCCTGGACGTCGGGATTCTTGATGATCTCGACGTGAGCGATCTTGCTCGCTCTTTCGATGGGCTTTCGGCCCTTGGAGGAGTAGCCCATGGTGACCTCAAGACTTCACGGCGCTGAACCGGTCAATCTGAACGGGCACGATGAAGGCGTTGGAGTATGTCTTCATCCGGATGAAGCCCTTGTCCGTCGTGCGGCGCAGACTCTCGACGAAGTCCTCGAAGTCGTAGTACTTCGAGACCTCCCGTAGCTCGTCGTTGTTGTTCAGGTGTGACACGAACCAGTTCTGCGTGTTCTTGAGCACGTTCGCTGAAATCGAGCTGACCTCCTGGGTGGCGTAGACGAGACCAAGATTCAGCTTCGCGCCTTCCTTCGCGATGCGGTTGTAGATCAGAGTCAGATCTGACTCGTTCTTCTTCGGGAAGAGGTTGTGAGCCTCCTCGAAGTACATCTGGATGAAGTTCGCGGGCTCGTTCTTTATGAAGCGAGCCATGGCCTCGCGGAAGATCGCGGCACAGAGACGGTCCGAATAGGTGCGCTGAAGGTTGGGATTGCCTTGGGAAAGGTCGATGATCACGATCTTTCCGTCGCGCAGCAACTCGACGATTTCTTCCTCATAGGACTTCTGGAGCGTCGACGTGTGCAGCTCCCGGAACGGGATCAACTTCCTGAAACCAGCCTCCGTGGCCTGAGCACCCGGCTTCGCTTTGCGCGTCAGGAAGCGCAACAGGCTCTGGAGATCCTCATCGGCCCAGTCTCGCCCTTTGCTCAACCTATAGGACGCAAAGAAGGGATCCGAGGCGTAGTTGTCCCAGACCCACGTGAACCACTTGATTGCATCCTCTGCAGAGAGCCCCTTCGACGGGTCGAGCCCAACCGCGGCGTTGATGTCCTTCGCGCCCTCGAACGTGATGCGGAACTTCGCGGGCAGGGTGAAACCAGCTGCAGCGAGGATCGCTTGATAGCAGGCCTTCCGCCGCTCGTACCTGGTCTTTGCGCTGAAGTCGGTCGGGTCCGCCGCCTCCCAGTTCACGTTCATGAACGCCTGGGTATAGATGGCCTTGTCGTCCTGGAGTCCCGAGCTGATCATCTCAAAGCCCTGCACGACTTCCTTGAAGAAGTTTAGCTTCATGACTTTGAAACCAGTTTTCTCAAGGATACTGTAGCGCGTCACATCACTGCCGTAGAGCTGGTAGATTGCTGTGCCCTGGTCCTGTTGGTTGTCGTTCGCGTACTCGCCGTTCACATCAAAGATGATCTGCCCAATGGGGGGGACCGGCTTGCCACCGATCTTCGCCTTGGATGGCGCCAGCTCGGCTGTGGCCTTGATGATCATCTTGACTGTGTTCGACTTACCTGTGCGGGTCATACCGAACAGCGCAGTGCGCTTGCCGAGATAGTCGAACGCAGACACGTAGACAGGGACGGAGTCGTTCATCGGATGGCGGCGGCTCGAGGCATAGCGGACCTCTCCAATACGCTGATCGCCTGACCCACCGGGGATGATCTCCCCGTCACGGAAGTTCACGATGTACTCCAGCACCCTTCCGGGTGGCCGGTACACCGAGTAGTTGTTCGGACCGTAGAAGTTGTCCACGTCGGCACCGAACTGCGTCCGACCCTTTTCGTCGAGGTAGAAGGATCCGAGGACGCGGCACTCCAGACCCGAAAACTGGAACTCGTAGCGCGTGTAGTTGTCGAGCTTGCTCGCCGACGTATCCGTGGTGGCGTTCTCCTTGTAGTGGTCGACCATCGCCGCGACGACATCCGAGTCGGACGGCAAGGTCGTCGGTCCGAGGACACGAAGAAGAACGATCTCGGGCCGAGCGCCCGCGTTGTCGTACACAGCCACGAGGAACGTCCCGGCCGCGATTCCGCCGACCGTCTCCTTCCAGTGGTCGTTAGACAGGATCTTCATCTTCGAGAAGTCAAAGTAGAAGGGCCGACCGACGAACGCCTCGGGAACCACGGCCTCCTTGAAGAGGTCGACCGAGGCCATGCTTCGGAGCTTGTTGGTGATGGACATTGAAGTTCCTCGTCGAACGAGTAAGCCAACGTCCTAAGAGGGTACTCCCACGCGGCTTAGCCCGGAAAATGAAAAGTCCCCGGGTCATTTGGACTCGGCGGCTCTTTCGGGTTGCCCAGGGCGGGATTCGACCCCCATACGGGGGGACGGAAAACTTCAAGCAGGACGTGCCATTGCCCACCATCTCCTTGATTTACTCGGTTTCATCGTCCAGTCCTGCCTCCCGGTGCCACCTCGTCCCCCTGAATCCGCGCTGGAGGGGCACATTGGGGGCACGTGGGAGTGCCCGTCACTGCGGGGAGCCATGGCTACTCGCCCCCTACCTGGGAGGCTCAAAATGAGCACGACTAGGGGCTGTCCCTGATTAACGCAGCCAGAGAAGCATGGATGCGAGGTGCAGGACGGCGAGGTAGCAGGTCGCCGTCTTGTCGTAACGGGTGGCGGCGGCGCGAAAGCGCTTGATGTCGTGGAAGAAGCACTCGACCCGGTAGCGCAGCCGATAGAGGGTTCGGTCCAGAGGTGGAGGCTGCTTACGGCTGGGGTGGGGATGGATGACAGGCTTCATCCCCAGCGTCTGGGCGTTGGCGCGAATGCGCTCGGCGTCGTAGCCCGTATCCGCGATGAAGGCGTCGCCTTCGGCGTGCACCAGCAGCTCTTCCGCCATCGTGGACTCGTGCTGCTGGCCGGGCGTCAGCGCGAGGTGGAGCGGCTTACCGCCCGTCGTTGTGACGGCGTGAGCCTTCGTTGAAAAACCTCCTCGAGAACGTCCCAGAGCATTGCCTCGGACCCCCCTTTTCCGCCCGAGGCGTCCTGATGCGCCCGGACGACGGAGGCATCCGCGAGGGAGCCGAGCTCATCCACGTCGAGCCGCAGCGCTTTGAAGATGTCTTCCCAGCGCCCGGTTTACGCCCAGCGGTGGAAGCGGTTGTAGACGGTCTTCCAGTGGCCGAACCTCTCCGGCAGGTCCCGCCACTGCACACCCGTCTTCACGCCCCAGATGACAGCGTTTCCTCCGCCCCAGGATTTCTTGAGACACCTCTCTGGGGGATAACCTCCCCCTCGTGAGGTGGATGTGAAGAAGCAGCAGAAGCAGGACAGGACGGCGGAGCGCGGTCGGTTCTCGGCAAAGAGGAAGAAGGAGGCCGTGCTCCGGCTGCTCAAGGGCGAAGAGCTCGACGCACTGTCTCGGGAACTGGGTGTCACCGCAGCGGTGCTGAGTGAGTGGCGGGAGAGGTTCCTGGTGGGAGCCGAGGCGAACCTCAAGAGCCGCGAGCCGGAGCCGGCGGACGATGAGGTGCTGCGGCTCAAGGCCATGGTGGGCGAGCTGATGATGAAGAACGAGCTCTTGGCCGAGAAGGCCCGGTTGCTGGAGGGCAACGCGCCGGGTTCTCCCTGGAGGAAGTCGAGAGGATGAGCGTCCAGCTCTCGCCTTCCAGTGGCAAGCGGTACGGACTGGCGCTCGTGACGACCACCTGGCAGGTGCCTCGTGCCACGGTGTACCGGCACCGCGCCCGCCGTCAGGCCGAGGCCCAGCCGCCAGCCCGGCGCGGCCCCAAGACGGCGCTGACGGATGGGGCGCTGCTGGAGGCCATCCGCGGCGTGCTGGGGACTTCGCCCTTCCTGGGCGAGGGCACCGCAAGGTGTGGGCTCGGCTGCGCGCAAAGGGCGTGCGCACCTCGAAGGCCCGCTGCCTGCGGCGGATGCGCGAAGCGGGGCTCTTGGCGCCGGGCCGCGCCCGCCGGGTGCTGGGGCCGCGCCACCACGACGGCACGATTACCACCGACAGGCCCGACGTCATGTGGGGCACCGACGCCACCTGCACGGCGACGACGCTGGAGGGCCAGGCTACCGTCTTCATCGCCGTGGACCACGCCACCGCCGAGTGTGTCGGCATCCACGCGGCCAAGGTGGGCACCCGCTTCGAAGCCCTTGAGCCCATCCGCCAGGGCGTCAAGGCCCGCTTCGGTGCGTACGGCCAGAGCGTGGCCTCGGGGCTGTCCATCCGCCACGACAACGGCAGTCAGTACACCTCCGACGCCTTCCAGGACGAGCTGCGCTTCCTGGGCGTCCAGTCCAGCCCGTCCTTCGTCCGCAGTCCCGAGGGCAACGGCTGCGCTGAGCGCTTCATCCGCACCCTCAAGGAGCAACTGCTCTGGGTGCGCACCTTCGCCACTGTGGAGGAACTCCGGCAGGCCCTGCTGCAATGGGCTCAGCGCTACAACGAGCACTGGCTGCTGGAGCGTCACCATTTCCTCTCGCCGAGTCAGGCCCGGCGGGAACTGATGCAGTCGAAGCAGGCGGCCTGATTACGACCAACCTGGTGTCTCAACAATCCGGTGCGGTACACGTTGATGAAGTCGCGGTCCCCACGCTTCGAGGGTGGGCCGCTGCGCGAGCCCAGCAGGGGCTCGATGCGGCTCCACTCGGCATCGCTCAGTTCATGTCGGCGCACAGCCAGCGTTGATCATGCCTGGCGCTGGCTGGCAACCTCCTGGTGCCCCTGAAGCCGGGTCCAACCCCGATGTTCGATCCGCCAGGTTGAATTTTCGGACCGGAGATCAGGGACAGCCCCTAGGCACTCGGCGCGACGCAAGACGCGACGGAACTCGTCGAGGAAGTTGTCTGAGTACCAGCGTGCGATGGCCCATAGGCCCCACGGATGGAACGAATAGTAGCGAGACCGGTTTGTGGCGTTGGTGATGCCAGGGAGGAACTGGCCGTAGAGCGCGATGCACGGGGCACCTGCACGCCAAGATGGTCCAAGCCTTGAGAGGTCGAACCCACGCGACTGTCTCGCTGCGTTCATAGGTCTTTGACTCTACCTCTCCGGCACGGAGCCACAGAGAGTTAACCGGCGAGCGAGTCCCTGCTCTCCATGGACGCCGCGAACGGGCACAAGGTCGGTGCGCAGCCCGAGCACGGCGTCGTGCGCACAGCGCAGACATCCCCATGGGCCACGCGGTTCGACTTCGAGCAGAACGCGTAGAGCGCCTGCTGGACGAGCCTCGGCGAGTAGCGCGGCAGGTCGGGCCGGAACTCACGGAGATCGAGCGTCGATGCCTGTTCGCGCACCCACCGCTCTCGGGCGTCATAGGTGCGGGGCGCGGCTGGCTCGCGAAGCGCGTCCACGGCGCGCGCGACGTTCGTGTCGACCACGACCAGTTCGTTGCCGTCGACGGCCGGAAACCACGGCGTGAGGCCCGGAGCGAGCGCCGGCGTGGAGAGGGCGCTCACAAACATCGTGGCGAGCTTACGCCCGATCCGGTGGACGCCAGCGAAATGCTCGACAAGGAGCGCGGCCCGCTTGATTGGCGACGACTCGTCCTTGCACACGCGCTTAAGCAACGCGCTCATCCCGCCGATCTTCCAGAGCCGGAGCCAAGCCGAGGTCGGCAGCTTGCCCATGTCGCCCATGCGGTTGAAGACGACTGTGGCGTCCTTCACGTGGCAGGCGGTGCCGGGGCACCTCCCGCAGTCGACGGTCTCGCCTGTCTTCGTGACGTCGCAGCCCTCCTCAAACGACTCTACGGAACCGAGCGCAGGGCAGCGGTGGCGCGTGATGGCCCGCTTCACGAAGGCCACGTCGGCGACGACGCACATCGACATGCGTGGCAGCGACCGCTGCTGGCACATGATCACGACGTCGCGCAGCGCTTGGTACATCGACAGCGTGACGAAGAGGCGGAAAATAGCGGCATCGGTGCCGGCCGCGAGCTCGGCGGGCGCGACAGCGAAAGCGCCGATGCGGGCGGGGTCACAGTAGAACGGCTGGGCCGGCAACCCGGATCCCTGCACAAGCCACTGGACCGCCCGACGAACCTCGCGTTGCTCCTGAGTTACCCGTCCTGCCACAGTCAGTCCATAAGCTCTGCTGGCCCCATCGCATCGGAGCGAACTCTCGCTACCACCATGCGTAGCCCCTCGTTTACCAAGTGCTCCATCAACCGTACGGGCGTCTGGCAGGTCGGGTACAGCGCTGCGAGCAGCGCCCGGACTTCGCCCGTCTTGTCGAAGTTGCCGGCGGCCCATCGCGTCTCGGTGCCCGACGTCGCGCCCTCCGGCACCTTGGCGCGAATCGCGTACGCCATGCAGAAGCGAGCGATGTCCTGGCCCTCGAGGAACCAGCCACGCTCCTCAAGTTCGGCAAGCACGGCTTGATTCTCTGCGGTCAGCCCAATGCTTTCGCGGTCTCGTTCCATCGCGTTCTCCTACTTAACCTCGCGCACGTTCGTTCGTCGAGCCGACACTCGGTCCAGTTCGTACTCACGAACAAGTTGGCTACCGAGGAGCTCGCGCATTCGGGCTCTGCCCACCTCGGCCTCGTAGACCAGCAACACAACCTGTTCTGCCATCTTCGGCAGCGTCTCTATGACGTTTGCCGTGTGGTTCTCGTCGAGACGGCCGAACGGCGAGTCCATGACGATGGGACCTCGAAGCGGCGCGTTTCGCTGGAGCGCCCCCATCAGCGCGAGCGCCACGACGTGCTCTGCGCCTGCAGAACGCGCTTCCTCAGCGCGACCATCCCGGTGCCGAATCGTGAGGCCATAGCCCTCGTTAATCGTGAGCCCCGCGAAGTCCTGCTTCTCCGTCGTCATGGACCTGAAGAGATCTGACGCCGTGGCCTCCACGCGCCTGCGCAGGTCCGACTTGTAACGCTCGACCGCAGCCCCGAACACCTCCGAGGCGTCACGCAGGATCTTCGCCCGAAGCTGCCCCGCTCGAAGGTCCGACGTGCCAGCCGCTTCCAGCATCTTCTTCAAGCGCTGAATGTTCTGGTCCTTCTCATCGGCTTTCTTTGAACCCTCATCGATCGCCCGCTTCACCACGGAGATCTTCTCGATGACCTCTGCGTACGAGACCTTCGAGCGTCGAAGGGTCTCAGGATCTGAATCCGAGAGTGCCGCCGTGAGGTCAAAGATCCGATCACGCAGCGTGATCTGCTCCAGTCGGAGTTCTTCAAGCCGATTCCACAACTGCCGCACTTCCCCTGCGTTGTCGGCCTCGTTGAACTTGTTGAGATCCGCAAGACGCGACATCGCAGCTGAGACTCCTCCGGTCGGGACCGCCGCCGCCGGCTGGGCGGGCAGCGTCGAGCGCAGTTTGTCCGCGAGCCCAGGAGGCAGGTCCTGCTCGCACGTACCGCAGTGACCGCTTTCGACTGCCTTCACTCGAAGCGACAGGATGATGGCGTCGAACTCCTTCTGAGCCTCGACCTGCGCGGCGGTACGAGCAGCCCTCACCGGCTCCCGTAGGAGCGACCGCCACCCATCTCCCATCGCCCTCTGCAAGTCGCCTCGCGTCGACTTCTCCCCCTTACCAGCTTCGTCCAGCCGCGCGTTCGCATCGTCCCGCTCTTGCAGGATGCTCGCGTACTTCTGCATGGACTGAAGGACCTGCTCGACTTCCAGCTTCTGTGCGTTCAGCTCGTTGAGTTCCTGCTGCTTGCGAGCCAGTTCCCTCTGGTGAGCCTCCTTCTGCTCGGTCGCCTGCTGGAGCGCAGTACCTAGTGCCTGCGTGTCCTGGCGCTTGGACGCCTCTTTCGCAGCTGCTTTGTCGGCATCCTCGGAGAGTTGGGTGAGATGGCTCGCCCACGCTTCAGAATCGGCACACCGAGGATGCGCTCGATGGCCTCTGAGATCCGGTGCCCCGCCGCGCTTTCGTTGATAAGGAGTTCCTCATACTCCTGCAGCAGCTCACCATCGAACAGGAAAAAGCGAGAGACCTCGCTGGGAAAGATTTGCTGCAGAGCTTTCTCGTGCTCTTGGGGGCCTAGCGTCGCATTCCCCTTCCGAAGGAGAACTTGAATCGAATAATCCTCGTCGCGGGCAGGCACTTTGACGCGAGGAGTACACTCGCGAAACAACTCATACTCCGCACCGTCGAAGTCGAACTTTAGAGCCACGTTGAAGCCATACTGACCGTCGCTGGCGAGCTCGCGGTTCGAAATCGTGTGAAGGCGTCGGGCTCGTGACCCCCGACCGACCACGGTCCCGAAGAAGGCGTACCGGATCGCGTTCAAGAGCGAGGTCTTGCCGCGCATGTTCTCGCCGTAGATGACCGTCACCCCAGGTCTGTTAGGGAACTCGATCACCTGCTGGTCAGCGAACGGGCCGAAGCCCTCCACCTCAAGTCGCTTCAGCCGCAGCATCAGGTCGCCCCCTTGGCCACGAGCACGGCCTTTAGGGCGGCCTGAATGGCGCGCAGCGCCTCGGCATCGTCCTCGGGGTTCTGCTCTTCGGCCCGAACAACAGCTTCGACGAAGCCCGCATCAAGATCGGCGTGGAGTTCCTTGCGAAGCTGCTCCACGGTGTTGGTGAGTTCCCTGAGGTCAGTCGCCCGCATCTTCGATCCCGTTCGTCGAGAGGCTATGCCAGTCGATGTTCATCTCAATGGCAATCTGCTGAAGGTCGGCGGCAGAGGACGGATTGTCGGCGTGTTGGGCGAACTCCACGGCTCGCGCGAGCTCGCCCACCGTAATCGGGTCCGCCGCTCGTTCGCCATCCGTAGCTTCCGCCTTCGGTGGCAGAACGATGGCGTCGTGAATGTACGCGAGTGCCTTCTTCGGCGCGATCCGAAGCACCCGTCCGCGACGCTGAATGAACTCGCGCGGGTTCTTTGACGAGGCGAGGATGAGGGCGTGGGTTACCGAAGGAATGTCGACGCCTTCGTCCAGGCACTTGATGGCGACGAGAACCCCACCACGTCGGTCGAGCCACCGCAGCGTCTCCGCTCGGTCGCCATCCATTTGCGAGTGAAACGGCATGTTCTGGATGCCGCGCGCCGCGAGTGCCTGACACACAGCGTTCAGCTGTCCGAGATCCTCGCAGTAGATGATCCACCTCTGCCCGCGCTGGTGCTCCGAGGCGAGCACGTTAACGGCCAATGGCACCTTGGCAGCCGCGTGCTTCACGACCCGTGCGCGCTTGATATACAGCCTTTGCAGCCTGTCCTCGAGCCCGACGGTGAAGTCGCCGCCAGCCATGCGGCCCCGCAGCTGACCGATCTCCTTCGTCAACGAGCGCCACTCGCCCGCCTCGTGGTCAGCGAGTACAACCGTGTGCGGGCGATAGAAGTAGCGAGTCAGAACCCCGTCCCGAACGGCATCGGCCAAGGTGTAGCGAGGCTCCAGCACGCCACGAAAGAAAGACAGGAGGGCGGCAGTGCCTACCCCATCTCCAGCTCGCTCGGGCGTCGCGCTGAGCCCTAGCCGCGCACCGAAAAGCCGCTCGTCGAGAAGTTGGCGGTAATGCGGTGATCCCAAGCGATGAGCCTCATCGGCGACGAGCATCAGGTGCTCGCCTCCCGAAAGCCGCTGCCTGAAGTCATCCGACGCTGCCGTTTGAACCGTGGCAAGCACGAGCCTCGGCGAGGTGCCAGCCGACGTCCACAGCTTGAGGCTCTCTCTCCAACTTGTGTAGCCAGAGCCGGCACGGAGGAGCTTCACGGAGAGGCTCGCAAGCGTCTCCTCAAGTTCCTTGAACCACTGGCCAAACAGCACCTGATCAGGGACGACGACGACCACGACGTCCTGCCGGTCCGCGATGGCTTCACGGATCGCGGTGATAGCGGTGAACGTCTTGCCGCTTCCGGTGGCGAACTCGAGGATGCCTCGTCGCCCATTCGCGGCCCACGAAGCAAGACCCGCCGCTTGGTGTGGCCGGAGGGACCTACCGCGCGCATCAACCACTGCCGCCGGCTCCTCAGGCTTGTTGAGTAGTTTGGTGAGGGCCGAGTCCCAATCGGGTTCAGCTGCTCGCTCGAATTCCTCGCGCGCGACCTCAGGAAAGGGGCGCACGATCAACGTCGGGTACCTGTTGTTCCAGAGGTCGAGAAAGTACGACTCCTCCGTGCGCGCGCGCTCAAGGTCACGCGCACCGAGCCAGCTCGCCGCGACGTCGATGGACTCGAGATTCCCGTCGGCAGCGAGACCGGTCCACGTCTCGTTCATGGACCCCTTGAAGATGACGATGTTTCGAGACTCATCGCGGAAGATGCCGAGCTTGTCGTGGAAGATGCGGCTGCTAGCAGCACGAGTGTCGCTCTCGCGCATGATGGCGATCTGCAGGTCGACGGTCCCACGCGCGACGAGCGCCGCGAGAATGCGAGCGGGCTCGCGCAGCACATCGTCTCGAAGGATGCTGCGAACCTCTTCCACGAGCCGAGCTGCGAGAAGTTCGTCGGCTCTGGCCGAGTAACCCTTCTCAAGCGCATCGATGTCTTCGCTTGCGAGGACCTGTGAACAGAGCACTCGGAGCTTGCCGCCACGGCGAACAAAGTCGCGCAGCGCGGGCCACGCAACGATGAACGCGGTGCTTCGGAAGTAGCCGACCGCACGGTCGTACTCTACCGCGCGTTGCATGCACGGCAGGTAAAAGGACATCGCGATGTCGTCGCGGCCCTTGTGATACGAGGTCTGAAGCGTTAGGTCAGAGAGGATGGCCATTGGCGCCCTCTCTGACGCTGCCAGTCCAGGCCACGCGCTCGTCAATGGCCTTCTTGAGGTTCGACGACTGGCAGGCGATTACCATCTCCGGGCTCTTGCTCGGTAGCGGGCGGACTTGCTCAGCCCATCCAAGCGCTGCCGCGGTGTAGACCGTGGTGTCCCGAACCTGAATGTTGGTGCCGTTGGTGAATCGTGGATGCAGGCTGGCATCCCATAGGACAAACACGTCGAGGTCGGGTCGATAGGCCACCACGAGCGCGAAGCGATCGTCTGAGTGGTCGAATGAGTCGTACCGTCCAACCGGCTGCCCCGGAATTCGAAGCGAGGCCTTGTACTCGTTTGGACGCACCGTTCCGACGCCGCCGATGAGCGAGTACATGTAGATGCGCAGGCGAGGCGGCAGGGGAAGCGCGAGGTCGACGCACAGAGGCTTGTCAGAAAGAGCCGAATGCCAGCGAACCACGGACTCGAGTGGCCGCAGGAAGGCTTGATGAAGATCCTCGGTGCGTAGCGCGCTCATGAAGCATGTTGATCAGCGCGAGGCTGATGGATGGGATTGTCGGACTGCCAGATGACTTCCTGGGAGCGGCGGTCTCCTCGCGTGGTCTTTACGTCAGCGAGCTGCTTGAACGGGAGCCACCCTGCACCTTCGTTCTCGCAGACGATCACTTGGCCCGGACGTGATTTGCACCACGCAGCCAACGCCTTGTAGTCGATTTGCTCCGAACCGAACCGGTAGTGCCGGCCAGCCGTTTCGTACGGTGGGTCGATGAACCAGGTTGCTCCCTCCGGCGGCGTGGGGCAGTCGACGTAGCTGCAGTTCAGCAGCTTCCAGTGCCGGATAGACTCGACCTGCGTAGCAATCGTTCGACGGACTCGCTCACCCCAGAAGGATCCCGGGCGTATACCGTCACGCATCCACTTCGACGGGCTCTTGCGAGGACTCGCGGTGCCTCGGTTTAGCCAAAGCCCAACCAGCCACCGGGCCTCCTGGCAAATGTCGAGGTCATCGACGATACCGTCGGGAGCGAGGTCAGGGATGCCGAGGATCTCCTTCGGCTTCACCCTGAGCAGGTACTTCCACACCTCCGACAACACAGGGTCGATCTCGCAGAGGATGATCTTCCTGCTGGCATAGCGAAGCGAGTAGCCCGCCGAGCCGGCGAACGGCTCGACGATCGTGTCATGCTTCGGCGTGGGGTAGTGCTTGACAGTGTCGCGCCACTTCCCACCGTAGTAGCCGAAAAAGGGCCGCAGCTGCGGAAGTGGGGTCTCAGTGATGGCGGGTAGGAGCAGGCGAGGCCGGTTCACCTTGCCTTTGATCGGCTTACCGCTCGTCTTCGTCCCAACGCCATGTCCATTGGGACTAGGTCGGGAACTCATGGTTTCTTGACCGTCTCATCTTTAGGCGGCTCGGCAGCACCACCGGCTTCGACCCAGCTATCGATCTCGGACAGCCGGAACTTCCAAAGGCGGCCGATCTTATGAGCGGGTAGGCCACGGGACTCGATCCACCTGTAGACGGAGTCCTTCGCGACGCCGAGGTGCTTCGCGACCTCCTCGACCGCGACCCAAGGCTCACTGCTCATATTCGTTGCTCCACCGAGTGCTGCTGCTCACACGCAGCGCGCATGGTAGCGGAATCGGTTGGTGCCAACAATCGTCGTTGGAAGTCGAGAAGAGTCGTCCCCACGCCGTCCCCCGCCCGGCTTACCGCCCCGCCTGCGCCACGGCCCGGAGCGTCCGCTCAACGAGTGCTCTACCGTAAGCCAGCAGTTCGATCCCTTCCGCCACCATCTGAACACGTACAGAACGGCAAAGATCAAAGCCTTCAGAGAGCAGAAGATGTAGGAGGGTCTCTCCAAGAAGAGCGTCAACAGCTGCTGGTCCTGGCCCACGAATTCGCGGACATCCTTGCGATTCCGAAGGTGGAGTGGCTCAAGGCTCCTGCACCTAAAATTGCGTTCCTCTCCTTCGGGGCGGCGGACAAGCTGGTGGCGAACGCAAAGCCGGTCGATGGAAGGCGATGATCGCCCTTGCTCTAAATACCCGCCTGCTCATTGCTGAACTTGCGGCTCTGTCTTGGGACTGCATGGAGATGGCCTCGGGACAGCTCCTGATGAAGTGAAACGTCTTCCGGGAACACATGGGCACGCCCAAGGGTGGCGTGCGTTAGAGAATTCCCTTTAACGAAGGTTCATTGCACGCCCATCGGGAATTCCCGAGGCAGCTAGACTCGCCCCAAGTGATCTCGCAGTGGGATCGCGGCTTCAACGGCCTGCAGCTCAGTTGCGCGGAGGCGCCATCCCCAAAAACGCGGAGTTGGCCGGCATCCGTCGCATTGGCTGGCGCACCCTGCGCCACACCTACTCTTGCGTGGTGTGCCGCTCAAAGCCGTTCAGGAGCGGCTGGGCACGCCACGATCAACATAACGATGCACTACGCCGACTTGAAGCCAGAACGCGAAGAACGACGCGGTGCTCGCCCTCGACATGCCCCCGAGGGGCACGTAGCCAGGAAGCCAACCCCAGAAACGACAAAAGCCCCCGAGTCTTTCGACTCGGAGGCTCTTGTTCGGAGTGCCCAGGGCGGGATTCGAACCCGCACACCTTTCGGCGCCACCCCCTCAAGATGGTGTGTCTACCAGTTCCACCACCTGGGCGTTTCGGCGGGGTCCATGTACCGGACCCCGTGGATTCACGCAACAACCAATTCAACCGTCGCGTGAATCCGATGCTTCCTGACTGCTACTGCGCGGGCGTCGTCGGCGCGGGAGCCTGCTGGCCCTCCGCCGGCGGCGTCGCGGAACGCTCCTGCTCCACCGCGCCCGGGGCCGCCGGGGCCGGCGTCGTGGCTCCCGGCGTCGCCGGGGCCGTCTTCGCCGGCGGCGTCGCCACGGAACCTCCCGCGGCCACCGAGCCTCGCAGGCCCACGAAGGACAGGCCCAGCGAGGTCAGGAAGAACAAGGCGGCGCAGATGCCCGTCAGCTTGCTCAGGAAGGTCACCGCGCCGCGGCCACCGAAGGCGCTCGTCGCGGCGCCGCCACCGAGGGCGGAACCCATGCCGGCGTCCTTCCCCGGCTGCAGCAAGATGACGAAGATCATGAACACGCAGAGCAGGACGTGCACGATCGTAAAGAAGGTCAGCATGGGTGTTCCCAACGCTCCGTGAAAAGAGGGCGCAACCTACACAAAGTGGTCAACGGGTGACAACTTCTAACGGGTCTACCTGCCTCAGCCGGCCGCCTTCACGATGGCCACGAAGTCCGCCGCCTTGAGGCTCGCTCCCCCGACGAGCGCCCCGTCCACGTCCGGCTGACCCAGCAATTCCGCCGCGTTGTCCGGCTTCACGCTCCCGCCGTACTGGATGCGCACCCGCTCGGCCGTCCCCTCGTCGTACATCCGGGTCAGCAGCCCACGGATGGCCGCGTGGACCTCCTGCGCCTGCGCCGTCGTCGCCGTCCGGCCCGTCCCGATCGCCCACACCGGCTCGTACGCCAGCACGAACGTCGCCACGTCCGCCCCGGAGAAGCCCTCCAGCGCGCCGCGCACCTGGCGCTCCACCACCGTGAGCGTCTGGTTCGACTCGCGCTCGGCCAGCGTCTCCCCCACGCAGACGATGGGCGTCATGCCGGCCGCCTTCACCGCCTTCGCCCGCTTGTTCACCGTGGCGTCCGTCTCCCCGAAGAACTGCCGGCGCTCCGAGTGCCCCACGATGACGTAGGCACACCCCAGCTCCGCCAGCATCGGCGCGCTGACTTCGCCCGTGAAGGCGCCCGAGGACTCCCAGTGGCAGTTCTGCGCCGCCAGCTGGAGGGGCGCCCCCTCCAGCGCGACGTGCAGCGGCTGCAGCGCCACGAACGGAGGCGCGATGGCCACCTCCACCTTGTCGCCCAGCGCCGCCACCGCGCCGCGAAGCTCCCGCACCAGCGCGAGCGCTTCCGGCACCGTCTTGTTCATCTTCCAGTTGCCAGCGACGATCTTCCGACGAGCCATCGTGGTGTCTCCCCCGGTGCGTACCGCGTGGGTGCCCTACTTCGTCTCCAGCGCCTTGATGCCGGGCAGCTCCCGGCCCTCCAGGAACTCCAGCGACGCGCCACCGCCCGTGGACACGTGGCTCATCTTGTCCGCGTAGCCCATCTGCTCCACCGCCGCCGCGCTGTCGCCTCCGCCAATCACCGTCGTCGCGTCCTTGTTGATGGACATCGCCGCGGCCACTGAGCGGGTGCCCTCCGCGAACTTCGCGACCTCGAAGAGGCCCATGGGCCCGTTCCACACCACCGTCTTCGCGTCGCGGATGCGCTGCGTGAACATCGCGCGCGTCTTGGGGCCGATGTCCAGGCCCATCATGTCCGCGGGGACGACCTGATCCGGGGTCTCCTTCACCGGCCCCTTGCCCTCCAGGTCCGCGCACACGATGTGGTCGATGGGCAGCACCAGCGGCGTCTTCAGGCGCTTCGCCGTGTCCAGCAGCTTCGCCGCCAGCGCCAGCTTGTCGCCCTCCTCCACCCGGCTCTTGCCCACCTCGATGCCCTGCGCCTTCAGGAAGGTGTACGCCATGGCGCCGCCCACGAGCAGCGCGTCCACCTTGGGCAGCAGGCTCTCGATGACCTTGATCTTGTCGCTCACCTTGGAGCCGCCCAGGATGGCCACGAAGGGCTTCTGCGGATTGCGCAGCACCTTGTCGCCCAGGTACTCGATCTCCTTGCGCATCAGGAAGCCGGCGGCCTTCTCCTTCACGAAGGGCACCATGCCGGCCGTGGACGCGTGCGCGCGGTGCGCCGTGCCGAACGCGTCGTTGACGTAGACGTCCGCCAGCGCCGCCAGCTCGCGGGAGAAGGCCTCGTCGTTCGCCTCCTCCTCCTTGTGGAAGCGCAGGTTCTCCAAGAGGAGCACCTGCCCCGCCTTCAGGTCGTTCACCTGCTTCTTCACGTTGTCGCCCACGCAGTCGTCCGCGTGGATGACCTCGTGCTTGCCGCCGAGGAGCTCCGCCAGCTTCTCCGCGACGAGCACCGTGGACAGCTTGGGGTCCGCCCCCTTGGGCCGACCGAGGTGGGACGCCAGGATGACCTTGCCGCCCATCTCCAGCGCGCGCCGGATGGTGGGCAGCGCCTCACGGATGCGGGTGTCGTCGGTGACGCGGCGCCCTTCGAGCGGGACGTTGAAGTCCACGCGGATGAAGACGCGCTTGCCGGTCAACTGCAGGTCATCGATGTAGCGGATCATCTTGGGTGTCCCTTGTGCCTGTCTCGGTCAGCCTGGGGTGCCAGTACGGCGCGGCTTTACGCCACGCCCTTGGACACGAGGAACTTCGCCGTGTCGACCATGCGGTTGGAGAAGCCCCACTCGTTGTCGTACCAGGCCATGACCTTGAGCAGGTTGTCGCCCATCACGTAGCAGTTGGTGGCGTCGAAGATGGCCGAGTGCGGGTTGCCGTTGTAGTCCACGGACACCGTCAGAGCGTCGCTGAACTCCAGCACGCCCTTGAGCGGGCCGTTGGCGGCGGCCTTCATCGCGGCGATGACCTCTTCCGCGGTGACCTTCTTGGAGGTGTTCACCGTCAGGTCCACCAGGGACACGTTCGGGGTGGGGACGCGGACGGACAGGCCGTGCATCTTGCCCTTGAGCGCCGGGAGCACCTCGCCGATGGCCTTCGCGGCGCCGGTGCTGGTGGGGATCATGGAGAGCGCGGCGGCGCGGGCGCGGCGCATGTCGTCGTGGGTGAGGTCCAGGATGCGCTGGTCGTTGGTGTAGCTGTGCACCGTCGTCATCAGGCCCTTCTCGATGCCGAAGTTGTCCACCAGCACCTTGGCGATGGGCGCCAGGCAGTTGGTGGTGCACGAGGCGTTGGACACGATGTGATGCTTGGCCGGGTCGTACTCGTGGTGGTTGATGCCGTACGCGATGGTCATGTCCGGGCCCTTGGCCGGCGCGGAGATGATGACCTTCTTGGCGCCCGCGGCCAGGTGCTTCGCGGCGGCGTCGCGCGCGGTGAAGCGGCCGGTGCACTCCATCACCACGTCCACGTTCATGCTCTTCCAGGGCAGCGCGGAGGGGTCCTTCTCCGCGGTGACGGCGATCTCCTTGCCGTTGACCACGATGCCCTTGTCCGTGTGGCTCACCTCACCCGGCCACGTGCGGTGCACGGAGTCGTACTTGAACAGGTGGGCCAGCGCCGACGGCTTGTCGAGGTCGTTGATGGCGACGATCTCGAGGTCTTCCTTGCGGCTGAGCGCGGCGCGAAGGATGCAGCGACCGATACGACCGAAGCCGTTGATGGCGAGCTTGATGGCCATGGTGTTTTCCGTCTCCTGGAAGGGATGGGCCTTCACGGCCCACCGTCATGAGTCTCGTAAAGAAGGCGGGCGACCGTAGGCAGGCGCCCCCGCCGAGTCAACGCTTCGCGTGGGCCGCTTTCGAGCGCGCACGCCGGAGCTGAACAATCACCCCGACCAACAGCCAGAGCCCGGAGGCCGTTCCCGCCCCGGCCCCGCACCCGCAGCCGGTGTCCCCCTTGGGGGAATAGTCATTCGGGAGCGCCGGGACGACCGTCGGGTCCGGCGGCGGGTCCACCGGCGGCGGCTTCACGGGCGGATGCGGATCCACCGCCCGCACCGCCACGCAGGACGACAGCGGCCGGGGGCTCACCGCGGGCAGCACGTCCTCGGAGGGCAGCGCTGGTGCCTGGGCGAGGATTCCCGAGCGCACCAGGAACCCGCCCACCAGCCGCGACCGTTCGCGGTTGGACGCAAGGCCCTCGAACGGGAAGCCCAGCACCAGCACCTGCCCCGCGGGCGCCATGCCCGACAGGACGGCCGCGCCCAGGCCCGTGTTGGGGTAGCGGAGCACGTCCATCCCCGAGCCCGTGGGCAGCAGGATGTCCGTCACCCCCACGGGGTAGGCCCCGAGCGTCCCGTCGTCCAGCGGCGTGGCCGGCAGGTCGCGGAAGATGCCGCTCGCGGAGCCCTCCACCCGGCCCAGGGCCGAGCCCACGCCGAAGGAGGCCTGGAGGATGTCCGCGAGGAACTGCTTGTCCTCCGCGCTGCCCTGCGAGAGCGAATACACCGTGCGGCTGCCCGACAGCAGGAGATTTCCGCCGCCGGTGACGAACGCGCGCAGGGCGTCCTGTTCGGTCCGCGTCAGCCCCGCGCCCGCCACGCCGCCGCGCCCGGTGGACCAGTCCACCAGCCGGTAGCCCGTGGGCGACACCAGCCCCGCCGCCACCGCGTTGCCCGCCGCGCTGTCGAAGGCCACCGCCGCCTGCGCGAACGCCACGCCGTGCTGGCGCAGGTAGCTGCCGTCGTTCATCGCCTCCAGGTAGACGCGCAGCGGGGCCTCCAGGTCGTACGGCGTCTCCAGCTCCTCGCCGCACGCGACCGTCGCGTCCAGCCGCTCGTACGCGTTGATCAGCAGCACCGGCGGCGTGCTGCCCACGCGCACGCCCACCGTGGCGGACGGGAAGGACTCGCCGCCCGCGTTCACCGCGGCGACGCGGAAGTAGCGCAGCGTGCCCTCCGCCAGCGTGACGGTGGCCGTCGTGCCCTGGACCTCCGTCCCCTCGTCCCAGCCGAAGCCGTCCGCGCTCTGGTACAGCCGGTAGGCCGTGGGGGCGTCGCGGCCCTCCTCCGAGGCCACCTGCGGGGCGCTGACCACTTCACCTCCACCGCGCCCGGCGTCGCGTTGCGCGCCACCACCGCGCCCGGCGTCTCCGGCGGCAGGTGCACCGCCGCGCCGTCGCGGGTCGCGAAGTACTTGATCAACCCCTGCACGATGGCGCGCGCGGCCACGTGGCG
This sequence comes from Corallococcus sp. 4LFB, assembly GCF_046520365.1. Taxonomy (NCBI): domain Bacteria; kingdom Pseudomonadati; phylum Myxococcota; class Myxococcia; order Myxococcales; family Myxococcaceae; genus Corallococcus; species Corallococcus sp. 4LFB. The sequence continues at coordinate 2,082 of NZ_JBKGHJ010000044.1, read as the reverse complement.
GAACCGGGCCTCCTTGAGGTTCGCCGCGTCCGTCGTGTTGTCGTGGTACGCCATCTCCAGGAGCACGGCGGGCGTCTCCGGGTTGTGCGTGGGGTTCACCTCGCCCAGGTTCGCCGAGCGCAGGCCGCGCACGCGCCAGGCCGGATCCACCTCGCGCTTCAGGTCCGTCTCGAGCTGCGACAGGAGCGCCCGCCCCAGCACGTCGCTGCCCGCCACGCCGGTGAAGTTGAGCGTGCCGTCCACCGGGTTCGGCCCGTAGACGTAGCCCTCCGTCCCCCGGATGGTGCCGGACGTGCCCGCGTTGGTGTGCCACGCGACGTAGACGGCGTCCTCGCCCTCCTCGTGCAGCCATGCGGCGAAGCGCGGCCGGGACGTCACGTCCGCGTTGCGCTCGTTGGACAGCGCGTTGGCCCCCGACGGCGCGTACACGCTGAAGGGCGCCCCGCTGTACTGCACGTGGTAGCGCCCGCTCTCCTCGAAGCGGGGACGCAACAGCGGCCCCTGCGCCGCGTCGCCCATGAGGCCGCGTCCACCCCCCAGCCGCACCGCGTCCACGGACAGCGTCGCGCCCGCGACCGCCGAGTCGTTCTCCAGCACCACCGCGCCGGACTCCGGATGCGCCCCCGCCTTGAAGTAGAAGCGCCCCAGCAGCACCCACGTCCCGCCGTGGCGCTGCTGGTTCACGCGGAAGTGGCTCTCCCCGCCCGCGTGCTTCACCACGTAGTGCGCGTCCGTCGCGCGCGTGGGGTCGGAGCCGTAGGAGACGTAGACGTTGTAGGCCGCGGCCGCGGGCACGTCCGGGGTCCACGTCGCCTGCGCGGTGGAGGTGGCCGCCGTGTCCAGCGTTCGCGTGGTGCCCAGGGTGAAGGGCTCCACGCCGTTGCCCATGGGCATGGGCGGCGGGGCCCAGCCCTTCTGCGCGGAGGCGTGGAAGCGCGCGGTGTCCCCGCCCTCCACGTAGCCCGTGCCGCCGTTGTCCACGGTGGCGAGCAGCGGGTTCAGGTCCGACTCGCGCACCGTCACCACCGTGGCGCCCGCCGCCATCAGCAGGGGCTGCAGCTGCTGCGACACCACCTCCGCGGAGATGAAGTCCTCCACCACGCCCCAGGTGTTGGGCCGCTGCGTCGCCCAGCGCTTCAGCCCGTTGTCGCGGTAGAAGCCGTGGCCCGGGCTCAGGTAGATGACCTTGCCGGACAGCGCGCCCTCGCCCAGCCGGGTCTGCGGCACGCCCGCGGCCTTGACGTGCGACTTCACGGCGCGCGGTTCGCGGCGCACCACCGCGGGTGCGTCCGGCGACAGGCGGCGCTGCTCATGGGCCCTGGGGGCCGGAGCTGGCAGGTATTGAACACCCGGTGGCTCCAGCCCCAGGTCGTCGCCCTCGAAGGCTTCGGGGGTGTCCTGCGCTTGAGCGAGGAAGGAGGTGCACAGCAGGGTCAGCGCCAGCGTGCGCGACCAGGACGGAGGGAACGTTCGCATCACGCGACCGACCTTACCCGTTCACTCCCCCGCTTCAATCGGACCGGTGGGTGCTAGCCTGCCCACCCCTTCACCTTCCGATGACCGTTCCTGCGCCCTCCCGTCCCCAGTTTCCCTCCCGCCGCAGCAACGGACTGTTCGCCTCGTTCGGACATGCGTGGGCGGGCCTCATCCACACCGTGGCCTGGCAGCGCAACATGCGCATCCACCTCATCTCCGGCGTGCTGGTGGGGCTGGTGGGCAGCGGCATCCCGCTGGGGCTCGCGGAGAAGGTCACGCTCATCTTCTGCGTGCTGCTCATCTTCTTCGCCGAAATCCTGAACAGCGCCCTGGAGCAGCTGGTGGACCTGGCCGTGCAGCAGTTCGACGAGAAGGCCCGGCTCACCAAGGACGCGGCGGCCGCGGGCGTGCTCGTGCTCGCGGGCGGCACGGTGGTCATCTTCGCCGCCATCCTGATCAACTACTGGGAGACCGTGCGCACCAGCACCGACGCCATCTTCCGGCAGGTCGCGCTGGGCCTGCCGCTGGCCGGCTGCGCCACGGTGCTGGTGCTGCCCCAGCCGCGGCCGCCGCCGTGGACGTGCTCGCGTTCCTGCTCGCCCTGGG
>NZ_JBKGHJ010000449.1:0-6911 GCF_046520365.1 Corallococcus sp. 4LFB | reverse complement strand
CTCCAGCACGTGGATGGGGCTGCCCTCCGCGTCGCGCAGCGTGTGCCCTCCGCCATGCGGCAGCACGGCCAGGTCCCCCGCCGACAGCACCAGGGCCTCCGGCACGCCCTCCACCTCCAGCCGCGCCCCGCCCCGCGCGATGAGGACGATGTGCGCGCCCGGGATGGTGGGGAACTGGAGGCCCCAGGGGGCGCACAGCTCGAAGCGGCCGTGCATCCGGGTGGAGAGGCGCAGCGTGTCCAGCACGTCCGCGAGGACGTCCACGCCCTTGCACTCCGGGGGTTCTGGACGCTCGGTCAATTTGTTTGGACTGGATGCCATGGCACGTCCATAGCGGCTGGAGCATTTACCGGCCATGGCAAACACCCTCAAGCTCCTCTCCCCCTTCCGTCTGGGCCGGCTCGAACTGAAGAACCGGCTGGTGATGGCGCCCATGACCCGCAGCCGGGCGCTCGTCGACGGCAACGTCCCCAACCCGCTGGCGGTGACCTATTACGCGCAGCGGGCCTCCGCGGGCCTCATCGTCACGGAGGGCACCCAGGTCAGCCCCCAGGGCGTCGGGTACATCCGCACGCCGGGCATGCACTCGCCGGAGCAGGTGGCGGGCTGGAAGAAGGTGACGGACGCCGTGCACGCGGCGGGCGGCGTCATCTTCGCGCAGCTGTGGCACGTGGGGCGCGTCTCGCATCCGGACTTCCACGGCGGGGAGCTGCCGGTGGCGCCCTCCGCCATCGGGGTGAACCAGGACGTCTTCACGTTCCAGGGCAAGAAGCCCGCGGTGACGCCCCGGGCGTTGGAGACGGATGAGATTCCCGGCGTCGTCGAGCAGTTCCGCCAGGCCGCCCGCAACGCGAAGGAGGCGGGCTTCGACGGCGTGGAGCTGCACGGCAGCAACGGCTACCTGTTGGATCAGTTCCTGCGGGATGGCTCCAACCAGCGCACGGACGCGTACGGCGGCAGCATCGAGAACCGGGTGCGCTTCCCGCTGGAGGTGGCGAAAGCGGTGGCGGAGGTCTGGGGCGCGGAGCGCGTGGGCTACCGGCTGCATCCGCAGAACTTCCCCTACGGCGGCATGACGGACTCCACCCCCGCGGAGACCTTCACGCACATCGCGCGCGAGCTGGGCCGGCTGGGCCGGGGTTACCTGCACGTGACGGAGGCCGTCACGGGCCCCGCCGCCGTGAGCGCCGAGCAGCGCCTCACCCCGCTCATCCGCAAGGCCTTCCCGGGAACGGTCATCGCGAACGGCGGCTACGACGCGCAGGCGGGCGAGGCGGTGCTCGAGCGCGGCGAGGCGGACCTCGTGGCGTACGGCGTGCCGTTCCTCGCCAACCCGGACCTGCCGGAGCGCTTCCAGAAGACGGCCCCGCTCAACCCGCCCGACCCCACCACCTTCTTCGCGGGCGAGGAGAAGGGCTACACGAGCTATCCGACGCTGGCCTGAGACCAGGAAGGGAGGGCACCGTCATGAGCACGCAACGCGTGGACGTCCTGGAGCGCGGGCTGGAGCGGATCATCGACCTGCCAGCGCCCCTGCCGGGGCAGCGTCAGCGGCTCTCGACGGGGGCCGACGCCAGGGTGGCGGCGGCCGGCGCACGGGAGTTCGCGCGCTCCAGGTGCGGACCCAGCTGTCCGGTGAGCATCAGCGCGGCCATGCGGAAGTCGGAGATGAGCGACCAGAGCGGGTACTTGAAGGTCGCGGGGCGGTTGTGCTCGATCTTGAAGTGGCTGGCCCACGCGAAGCCGTAGGCGGCCACCAGCGCGGCGGGGATCAGCGCGCCGCGTCCGGTGACGGCGGCCGTGACGCCCAGGCCCACGCCCAGGCTGGTGCCGGCGAAGTGCAGCCAGCGTGTCGACGCATGCGCGTGCTCACGCAGGTAGAACGGCCAGAACTCGCCATAGGTCTGGATGCGGTCGGACATGAAGTGAAGTTGTGTCCAGCTGCCTGCCTCGCGTCAACCCATGCGGGGCCCCTTCGTGCCCGCACCGACACCGTTCGGCCCTGGCGGCGCGGCAACCCGGAGGGGGTCCGTGGGCAGGAGGGCAGCCAGGCGGTCCTCGACGCGGTCTGCCGTTTTCGGACGAGCCGGGAACAATCCGGTGCGGACGGCGGAGCCCGGGAGAGGCGCGAACCGCGCGTGTCGTGAAAGACTCGGGGCACGCATGAGTGACTGGACGCCCAAGCTGAACCCGACGGTGGACCTGCGGCGGCTTCCGCTGAACGCGGAGGAGGGCTTCGTGCTGTCGCGGCTGGACGGCCACACCCGAGAGAAGGACCTGCCCGCGCTGACGGGGTTCCCGCCGGACAAGCTGCGGGACATCCTCGCGAGGCTGGTGTCGCAAGGGGCGCTGCTGCCGGGCACGGAGGCACCCGCTTCCGGGAACACGGTGCGGCAGCCAGGCGGCTCGACGGGTGTAGCCACGAGCCCGGTATCGAGCGCTCAAGCGCAGGCGGCCGCCGCGAATGAAGCGCACGCAACTGCACGGCCCGCGGCATCGGCGAACGCCGATGTTCATGCGCCGTCACTCGATGCAAGCGACACGGAGCCGCTGCCGGAAGCAGAGGCCTCGGACGGATCCGACGACGATGAAGCCGGTGCCGCGGACGACGTGCCTGAAGAGGTGCTGGGCGACTTCCGCAAGCTCTTCGAGACGCGGCTGCACGGGCTGCCGGAGGACCAGCGCGTGGCGCTCGCGCACGGGGCGGAGGACCCGGAGCTGTCCGCGCTGTGCTTCGACCCGGTGCCCGCCGTCATCAAGGCCGTGCTGGAGAACTCACGCGTGGGCCTGCCGCACGCGCGGCTCATCGCGAGGCACCACCGCAACCCCGTGGGCCTGGAGGCGCTGGTGGCCCGAGCCGCCTTCGCGTCCGACACGGGAGTGCGCCGCTTCCTCGTGCGCAACCCGCAGCTGCCGGTGGCCCTCTTCCGCCGCCTGTGGGCGATGCGCCGCCTGATGGAGCACCACAAGCTCACGGTGGACCGCGACGTGCCGGAGCAGACGCGCCGCACCGCGCGCGAGCTCTTGCGCCAGCGCTTCTCCACCGGCCCGTCCGAGGAGAAGGTGGAGCTCATCCTCAACACGGAAGGCCGGGCCCTGGGCGCGCTCGTGGGCATGCCGGTGGACGGCAAGACGACGTCGCTCTTGTGTGGCCGCACGTACCGCTCGCCCATGCTGGTGCAGAACATCGCGCGCTGGAGCGCCGCGCCGCCCGCGCTCATCGCGCACCTGCTCAAGCAGGAGCTGGTCCGCCGTCAGCCCCAGTTGCGCATGATGCTCGCGCGTCACCCGAACGCCCCCGCTGACGCGAAGCGCGCCTGAGCCCCATGCCCCACGCCGAGGCCAGGGTCGTCCACTCGCTGAAGCAACACCTGCTCAAGCATGGGCTGCGCGAGTCGCGCGTCCTGCACCTGCTGGTGGACGCGCATCCGTCGTATGTCCGCAGCCCGTTCGCCCGGGCGCTGGAGCCCATGACCCAGCTCACGCTGGAGGACACGCGGCCCGACATCCTGTGCAGCGTGGCGCGGCCCGAGGGCGTCCTCGTCACCGGCATCGAGGTGAAGGCCTCTGAAAGGGATTGGGCTCACGGACTGGGCCAGGCGCACACCTATCGCCCCAGCGTCCATCACGCCTACCTCGCCCTGCCCACGCCCGCGGGCAAGCTCCGCGCCCCCACGCTCGCGCAGGCGCGGCGCATCGGTGTCGGCATCCTCGCGCAGGACTCGAAGCACTGGGTGGAGGTCATCCCGCCCGAGGACCCGTCCCCGCTGCCCCGCGCCGTCAGTCAGGCCTCCTCCCTGCTCGAAGGCGTCCCCGCCGCGCGCAGCCTCCAGCTCAACCATCCGCTCAACTACCTCGCGGCCGCGTTCCTCGCGGACCGGGGGACCCCGTCCCAGTCGCTGTTGGAAGCGCTCGCGGCCCACTGGAAGGCCCTGAGGACCGAGGGAACCCGCCGCCACGCCGCGACGGGAGCCAGCACGCTCGGGCTCCTGGACCTGGACTGGAAGCCGACCGTCGAGGGCCGAGCCGTGGCGGACCTCCTGGCCGCGCTCCACTTCGACCCGGACGCGCGATATGCGAAGCGCGAGCGTTTGCTGGAGGTGCATCCGGCCTTCGCCGCCGTGGCGCGCTTCGTCCTCATCCGTCAGCCCGCGGTGCGCCTCATCCACCGGACGCTCGTGGACCACGGAGGCAGCCTCACCTTGCCGAAGCTGGCCGTGGCCGCCGGCAGGGAGGACCTCGCGCTGGCGACAGCCCTCTTCCTCGCGGATCCGTCCATCGAGCTCAAACCCGGCCTGCGCGGCCCGGACATCTATCCGTCCACCGTCTTCAAGCTGAAGCAGAACCTCTGGCACGCGGGCCTGCTCGACACCAAGGCCCACGGCTCCTCCGGCAAGAAGGCCAGCGTCTACCGGCCAGAGGAAGACGTCTGGGCCCTGCCCCGCCACAAGCTCAACACGGCCACTTGACTACAACTGTAGCCATGGCATACCGCTCATGACTACAACTGTCGTCAGGAGGCGTGCGATGAACAGACCGCTGCGAGGACCGCCGACCTTCCGTGAGGGCCTGGGCTGGCTGCTGGCCCTCTCCCTCCTGTTCGCGCTGACGCCTCCCCTGCACCTGACGGAGACGCTGCAGGCCGGGGCCCACAGGGCGCGCATCTGGTGGAAGGTCGCGGACACCGTGCGCCGTCACGCGGCGCCGCTCATGCGCGCGGAGCTGGAGTCGTGGTGGTGCGAAGCGCTGGCGGCCCGGAGCGCTCCTCGGCCCCCGCGCGCGTGATGCGGCTTCAGGGCTTCCGCGCCGTGATGAGCGGCTGGTTGAAGCCCGTCTCCTCCGGCGTGTACCAGCGCGGATCCACCAGCCCCGCCTTCGTGAGCGCCTGCTCCAGCTCCACGGGTTGCAGCAGCCGGTAGACGCCGGTGTGCTCGGTGGTGTGCCAGACGCCGGACTCCTGGCGCAGGATGAACTGGCGCACCGTGTACTGCCTTTCATCCACCGCCCAATCCCAGACCTGGAAGAGCACGCGGCGGCCCAGCGGCGTGTCCAGCACGCGCTCGGCGGTGAAGCGCGGCCGCTTCTCCAGCAGCGCGGAGTGGTCGCGCAGGCTCGCCACCAGCAGGCCCCCGGGCACCAGGCGCGACGCCATCGCGTGCGCGGCGTCATCCAGGTCCGAGTCCTCCAGCAGGTGCGCCATCGCGTTGTCGCACGACATCACCACGTGGAAGGTGCCCGGCACCTGCCAGTCCAGCATCCGCATGTCCGCCACGCCGGTGGTGAGGCTCACGTGCATGGCGCGGGCCTCCCGCTCCGCGCGCGCCACGGCGGAAGGGCTCAGGTCCGTGGCGTGCACCGCGTAGCCCGCGCCGCCAGCCCCAGCGCCTGCGTGCCGATGCCGCACGCGCAGTCCAGCACCCGGCGCGGCGGCGGCGCGCCGGAGCGGCGCAAGAGCGCGTCCAGCACCGCGCCCTGCCGGTCCACCGACTGCTCCCAGTCCGCGAAGAGCAGGTGGTACTCCTCGGCCAGCCCTTCGTAGAAGTCCAGGACGCTGTCAGACATGACGGCTCCCCCTTTAACACCCCCATGCGGGCCGTCACGCGCAGGGACGCCGGACGTCGCCTGCCCGTCATGTCGCGGGCGGGAGGTCTTCCCCTCTGGGCGCTGTTACCAGGAAGACGGGACTCGGGAAGCCCGCGCGAGCAGGGGCGGACACCGGGCAGGATGCACCGTCGTTCCCCGCGTGAAGCACGCGCGCACCCGAAGAAGCAAGGAGCCCCGATGTTGACGCTGACGCCCTCGCAGGTCCGCCTGGGACGGGCCGCCGCGAACAAGGCGGAGGCCATCCGCCTGGTCGGACAGGTGATGGTGGAGTCCGGCTTCATCTCGCCCGCCTACGTGGACAGCATGCTCAAGCGCGAGCAGGTGGCCGCGACCTTCCTCGGCCACGGCATCGCCATTCCGCACGGCCTGCCAGAGGCGCGCGACCTGGTGCTCCGCACGGGCGTCGTCGTGGTGCAGTTCCCCACCGGGGTCGTCTGGAGCGAGGACGGCCACGCGCACCTCGTGGTGGGCATCGCGGCGAAGTCCGATGAACACCTCCAGGTGCTCGCCAACCTCACCGGAGTGCTGGACGACGAGGCCCGGGCCGTGGCCCTGGCCTCCACCCTGGACGCGGCCGCCATCATCCAGGCGCTCAGCGGCCCCGGCGCGGCTCCGCGGCCGGAGCCCCAAGCCGCTCCCGTGCTCGACGGCCGCGCGCTCCAGGTCCTGTCCCCCTCGCCGCAGGGCCTGCATGCGCGGCCCGCCACGGTGCTGGTGGAGGTGGTGCGCCGCTTCCGCGCGGACGTCACCGTCCACCATGAAGGGCGGCAGGCGAACGCCCGCAGCCTCCTGTCGCTCCTGCAGCTGGGCGCGCGGGGCGGCACGACGCTGACGCTCACGGCGGCGGGGGACGACGCGGACGCGGTGCTCCTCGCGCTGCGAGACGCCTTCGACGCGGGCCTGGGCGAGGCCACCTCCAGCGCCCCCGCTCCGGAGCCAATCCCCACCGTGGTGCTCGACTACGAGGGGACGCTGGTCGCGGGCCTGTCCGCGTCGCCGGGCATCGCGGCCGGGCCCATCTGGGCCTTCCAGCGCGAGCGGCTGGAGGTGGAGGAGCGGGCCGCGGACGCCGCGCGGGAACACCTGCTGCTGGAGGAGGCGCTGGCCGGGGCGGCGGCGGAGCTGCGCCAACTGCACGAGGGCTTCCTCCTGAAGGCCGGAGCGCAGCGGGCCGCCATCTTCAAGGCGCACCTGGAGCTGCTGGACGACCCGGAGATGCTGGCGGAGTCACACGGCCTCATCGACACGGGGTTGAGCGCGGGCGCGTCCTGGCGCCGCGTCTTCGAGAGCCGCGCGGAGGCGCTGGC
>NZ_JBKGHJ010000448.1:0-6926 GCF_046520365.1 Corallococcus sp. 4LFB | reverse complement strand
GCGCGACACCACCTTCGCGGGCCCCAGGTCGCGCCCCGCCTGCGCGCGCACCGCGTCCAGCAGGCGCAGCACGCGGTCGCGCTCGCTGCCCTTCGCCACGTGGCCGTGCAGCTCCACCGTGTCAGCCTGCGCGCCGAACTCCACCGTCGTCGTCACGTGGATGGGCGCCAGCGTCAGCGACAGGCTGGACTGATGCGGGAGGATGAGCGCTTCGTCCCGCTTCCCCCAGTACTTCACGAGCGCGATGTTGGGATGCGCCCGGACCGTTGCCTTCATGGAATGTCTCCCTGGGCCCGCGGCCCCGCGAGCTGGCTCGCGAAGCAGCGCACGCCGTCACGCGTCAGTTGCGCGACCACGGGCTCCGGTTCGGAGAAGAGGCCGATGACCGCGCCACCGTCACCTCCCGCTCCCGTGAATTTGGCGCCCAGCGCGCCCAGCGAGCGCAGCCGGAACACCATGTCCTCCAGCGCTGGCGACGACAGCCCCAGCGCGTTCAGGAGGCCCTGGTTGACGTTCATCGCGTCCCCCAGTCCCTCCAGGTCGCCCGCCTCCACCGCCTTCGCCGCGTCGGTGACGAGCCTCCCCACCTGACCGAAGAGCCGCTTGTAGCGCTCCGGCCACCGCGCCTGCCGCTCGCGCAGCGCCCCCACCGTCAGCTTCGTGGGACTGCGCGCGCCCGCCAGCGCCACCACCACGGACACGGGACGCGGGCTCTTCAATTCGCGCGCCCGCCCGGTGACGCCCGCCGGGGCCTGCACCCGCCGGTAGAGGATGAGCTTCTCCTCCGCGCTGGTGGTGTGGTCCACGCCCGACGGCGTGCCGTGGAACTCCTGCTCCATCTCCCACGCCAGCCGCGCCGTCGCCTTCGCCGTGGGTGCCTGCCCCGCCGCCTGGAGCAGCACGCGGGAGGTGGCCACCGCCAGCGCCGCGGAGCTGCCCAGCCCCGCGGACAGCGGCAGCTGCGGCTCCAGCGTCACCTTCACCTTCGGCTCGCCCACCAGCCTCGCCGCCCGCGCGAAGGCCTTGCGCATCATCCGCTTCTGCGCCGCGTCCGCCGTCACCGGCACGTCCAGCACGCACGAGCGGGACGGCACGCCGCGCGCCACCACGCCGATGCTCAGGGGACCAGCGATGGCCGGGTAGCCGTACACCACGCTGTGCTCGCCCAGCAGGATGACCTTGCCGGCACCGAAGGCGACCAGGGGATTCTTTGCGGGAGTCATGGCACCAGGCAGGCGAAGGGACGGGCGCTTTCTTTCCGCGCACCGCCCCACTGCGTCAAGCGCTCCCGCGAAAGGAGCGCTCCGGGGGCGGACGTCAGCCGTTGGTGAGGGTGGCGATGGCGGGCGTCTCCGGGGGCAGGCTCGCGAGGATTTCGCGCGCCTTCTCCACCTTCACGTGCCCCGCCTTCACCAGCAGGTTGGCCACCTTCTCCACGTCCCCGCCGCGCGCGCCCGCCGTGACGGCGACGCTGCGCGCGTGCATGGCCATGTGGCCCTTCTGGATGCCCACGGACCCCAGGGCCCGCAGCGCCGCGAAGTTCTGCGCCAGGCCCACCGCCGCGAACACCATGGACAGCTCACGCACGCTGGTCGCGCGCATCAGCTTGAGCGCCACCTGCGCGCCCGGGTGGATCTTGATGGGGCCGCCCACCATGCCCAGCGCCAGCGGCAGCTCGATGCGGCCGACGAGGTGCCCCTCCTCCAGGTACCAGGTGGACAGCGGCCGGTACTGCCCGCCCCGGCACGCGAACGCGTGCGCGCCCGCCTCGATGGAGCGCCAGTCCTGCCCCGTGGCGATGGCCACCGCGTCGATGCCGTTCATCACGCCCTTGTTGTGCGTGGCGGCGCGGTACGGGTCCGCTTCCGCGAAGCGGCTCGCCTGGGCGATGCCCTCGGCGATCTCCTCGCCCGGCAGGCCGAAGTCCGCCAGGAGCGGCAGCGGGATGCGGCACGTGGCGCGCGCCAGCCGCTTGTCCGCCAGGTTCGACAGGATGCGCAGGTAGACCCGGCCGCCCGTGACCTGTTCAATCAGCGGCGCCACGCCCTCCGCCATGGTGTTGATGAGGTTCGCCCCCATCGCCTCCTGCGCGTCGATGAGCAGGTGGACGATGAGCAGCGGCTCGCCGCGCGGGCCCTCCGGCGCGGGCAGCAGGCGCACCTCCACGTCCTTCGCGCCGCCGCCGCGGGCCACCATGGCCGGGTGGAAGCTGTTGGCCAGGGCGAGGATCTGCTCCTTCGCGTCCAAAATCCGCTCGCGCGCGATGCCGGCGTCCCCGTAGTTGGAGACCTGCACCTGGCCGATCATCATCGACTCGTCGGCCTCCGCGACGAAGCCGCCCGCCTCGCGGACAATCTTGGACGCGAACGACACCGCCGCGACGACGGAGGGCTCCTCCACCGCCATGGGCACCAGGTAGTCGCGCCCGTTGACGTTGAGGTTCAGGCCCAGGCCCAGCGGCAGGGAGAACGTGCCCACCGCGTTTTCGATCATCTGGTTGGCGGTCGACAGGTCCAGGCCGCTCTCGCCGCGCAGCTGGTCCAGCTCCGCCTCGGTCAGCCGGAACATCTGGCCAATGCGCGCCAGACGCTCCTCCAGGGGCAGCTTGTGGAATCCGGCGAGCCGGGACGTCACGGTGTCAGACATGTTCTTCCTTCCCAACCTGGGATCCACCCGGCATCACAACGCCGCCAACCAATCCTTCAACGCGCCGGTCAACACGCGGGGCCGCTGCCGCAATTGCGCGACGGAGCGGCTGCCCGTCAGGACCAGCGCCTGCCGCAGGCCGGTGAGGATGACCTTCAGCGCCTCCTCCGCGGCCGGCAGCCCGCCCTGCTGCTGGGCCCGGAACAGCGGCAGCGCCATGCCCGCCAGGTCCGCGCCCAGCGCGAGCACCTTCGCGGACTCAGCCCACCGCGCACCCCGCCGCTGGCCACGAGCCGCACCTCCGGCCCCACCGCCTTGCGCACGCTGGCGATGGCCGCCGCGGTGGGGATGCCCCAGCCGCTGAACTCCGCGCCCACCTGGGCCTGCGGCCCGCCGCGCGAAGCTGCTCCACGCGCACCCACGACGTGCCGCCCAGCCCGGAGACGTCCACGTTGCGCACGCCCAGCTCCACCAGCCGCCGCGCCACGTCCGGGCCGATGCCGCACCCGGTCTCCTTCACCAGCAGCCGGTCGCCGAACGCGCGCGACAGCGCCTCCACCACGCGGTAGCCGCCCCGGAAGTCGCGGTCGCCCTCGGGCTGCGTCAGCTCCTGGCCCGCGTTGAGGTGCAGCGCCATGCCGTCCGCGCCAATGGCGTCCATCAGCCGCCGCACGCCGTCCACGCCCAGGCCAATGGCCTGGTACAGCCCGATGTTGCCCAAGAGCGCCACCGTGGGCGCCACGTCACGCACCGCGTAGGACGCCGCGCGAGCGCTGTCCTCCGACATCGCGCGCTGGCTGCCCACGCCGAAGGCCAGGCCGTGCCGCTCGGCGAGCAGCGCCAGGTCCCGGTTCACCGTGCCCGCGCGGTCGGTGCCGCCCGTCATCCCGGTGACGAGCAGCGGCGCCTGGAGCCGCTTGCCCAGGAACGGCGTGGACAGGTCCACGTCCTCCACGGCCATCTCCGGCATGGCGCAGTGGATGAGGTGCACGTGCTCCAGCAGTGTGGAGTTCTGTGCCGGCTCCACGTCGCCGGTCGCGCACAGGTCGAGGTGGGCATCCTTCCGCCTGGCTGTCGTCTCGTCGCCCATGTCCCTGAGTGCCGCCCGCGCTGTCGTTGCAAAAAACGTGTAAGCCTGGAAGGTCATTGGGTTCCTAGCAAGTGCCCGGGCCGGGGTGCAAGCCAAAGGGCCCCAGCGGTCGCCCTCGGGGCGCGGATGGACGCGGTGGCTTCTGGACGGTATGAGCCACCGCGTGAGCACGCCGGAGAACAGGGTCGTCGTCTTCCTGCACAGTGGCGAATACGACCGGGTGCACCAGGGGCTCTCCATCGCGGCGGCGGCGACCGCGGCCGGACGGCGCGTGGAGGTGTACCTGTTCTGGTGGGCCCTGGAACGCTTCCTGATGGACAGGCTGGACGAGCCGGACTTCGCCGGCCGCGAGGACGTGGCGGACCGCTTCGAGGCGCGCGGCATGCCCACCGCGCGCGCGCTCCTCACGCACGTGCGCGAGTCCGGGCTGGGCACGGTGGCGGGCTGCACGGGCTCGCTCGGTGCCCTGGGGAGCGAGTCGAAGGCGGGCGACAGTGGCATTGATGTCTGGCTCGGTTGGAGCGCCATCCTCCAGCGTACGGCGGGCGTGACGGATCGTTTCTACCTTTGAGACGAGCGGCCCCAGGGGCCATGGGCCTCCGGGGTGGCTTGGACCCGTTGCGTTGACGCCCCCTTGCGCCTGCTTACGTTTCGTGTGGCCCCCTTGACGGGGCGAAAGGCACGGAACGAGGACCATGGCGCGGCGTGACCCCCACATGACATCCCGAGGACCGGCGGCTCCGGCGCTCAAGGGCGGCGGGTGGCACCGGCTGGGCAACGCATTGAAGACGACCGTGCTGCTGGCGGGCTTGACGGCGCTGGTGCTCGTCATCGGCCAGCGGCTGGGCGGCGCACAGGGCCTGGCGGTGGCGGGCGTCTTCGCGGTGGTGATGAACTTCGGCTCGTACTGGTTCAGCGACCGCATCGCGCTGGCCATCCACGGCGCCCAGCCGCTGCCCTACGAGCAGGCGCCGTGGCTGCACGAGATGGTGGAGCGGCTGGCCGCGAGAGCGGGCATGCCGAAGCCGAAGGTGTACCTCCTGCCCACCGCGCAGCCCAACGCGTTCGCCACGGGCCGCAACCCGAGCCACGCGCCGTCGCGGTGACGGCGGGCATCGTGGACATCCTGGACCGGCGCGAGCTGGAGGGCGTGCTCGCGCACGAGCTTGGCCATGTGCGCAACCGGGACACGCTCATCGGCACGGTGGCGGCGACGCTCGCGGGCATCATCAGCTACGCGGCGCAGATGCTCTTCTGGTTCGGCGGCAGCATGCTCAGCCGGAGCGACGACGACGAGGGCGGGCTCGCGGGGGCGCTGTCCAACCTGGGCCTGCTGCTGGTGGCGCCCATCGCGGCCACGCTGCTGCAACTGGCGGTGAGCCGCTCGCGCGAGTACGGCGCGGACGCCACGGGCGCGGAGCTGTGCGGCGACCCGGAGGCGCTGGCGAGCGCGCTCCTGAAGATGGAGCGAAGCGCGGAGGCCATCCCGTACGACCGGGCGCCCGCGACGTCGCACCTGTTCATCGTCAACCCGCTGCACCACGGCGGGGTGATGTCGCTGTTCTCCACGCACCCGCCCATCCCGGAGCGCGTGCGCCGGCTGCGCGAGATGAGCGCGCGCATGGGCCAGGGCACGCGCGGCCGCGGCGGCTGGGAGTACGCGTACTAGGTGGGCGCTGAAACCGGGGCATCCGGCAGGGGGCCGAAGGACTCCTCCGGGTGCTCCAGCATCTCGCGCAGCGTGCTGGCGATGACGCCCGCGTGGTAGCCGTCGAGGAAGCGGTGGTCGAAGGACGCGTTGATGTTCATCACGTGGCCGGGCACCACCCGCCCCTCCTCCACCACCGCCACCTCCCGCACCGCGCCGGGCGCGAGGAAGACGGGCACGCGGGTGAAGGGCGCGAGCGGCAGGTAGGCCGTGTCCAGCCCCAGCGCGCCCACGTCCACCACCACCGCTGAGCCGAACGGATCCCTCGGCAGGCCCAGCCAGTTCGGATCCACGTTCAGCGTGTACGTGAGGAACGACACCAGTCCGGTGAAGCGGTGCAGCAGCAGGTGCGGCACGCGCGCCAGGAGGCGCCGGCCCTGTTCCACTTGCGGGTCCCGGCCCTCGCGCACGCGCGCCGCGGTGGTCTCCACCTCCAGCGCCAGCTCGTGCACGGACTTCTGATCCACGCCCTCGATGCGCACGGGCGTGAGGCCCTGTTGATCCGCGCCGGGGAGCACCGCGCACACGGTGATGCGCTGGCGCAGGTAGATGCGCTGGTAGCGCAGCAGCGCGTTGGCGTCCGGGCAGCGGCGCAGGGCCTCACCCACGGCCTTGAGGACCAGGTGCGTCGCGGTGAGCCGCACGCTGGTGCGCTGGTGGAAGGCGTCCAGCCAGGCGAGCGCCGCGTCCATGCGCACCGTCAGCGTGCCGTAGACCGTCGGGTCATACGCGGTCGTCCAGCTCCCGATGGCGAGCTTGCGGAAGCTCGACACGTCCCGCTTCGGCTTCAGCTCCAGGTGCGCCATGGACGGGAGCGTGCCCCAGGACGGCGCTCATGGGGGAGCCGGAATACAGGCGGCCGGCGCGACCCGGCCGGCGCGGTGGGTGGGGCCCGCCGGGTTGCCTGCCAGTGAAGCCTTGACGCGCCATGTCCCAGCGGTAGGCTGCCCCGCTTTTTGCATCCTTCTGTGGAGGTCGTTCCCTTGCTGGTTGCACTCATCCTCGTATCGGTCGGGTTCGCGGTGACGCTCGGCCTGCTGCTCTTCGGAGACAAGAGCGGCGCTGGTGCCAACGCGGGCCGTTCCTCGCTCTCTTCTTCCTCTTCCGCGCCGTCGTTCCGGGGCGAGCTGGAGTCCGAGAGCAAGGCGCGCGCGAAGGCGGAATCGGAGGTCCAGCGCAAGCAGAAGGAGCTGGACGAGCAGCGCGCGCAGCTCCAGGAGGTCAAGGAGCAGCTCAAGCAGACCAAGCGCAAGCTCTTCGAGCAGAAGGAAGGCGACAAGGGTTCGAACGACCTGGCGAAGGCGCGCGCCGAGGTGGAGCGCAACGCCAGCATCCAGCTGGAGCAGACCCGTTCGGAGCTGGCGCAGGCCCTGACGGAGAACGCCCGGCTGCGCGCGGAGACCGAGTCGCGCAACAGCCCCCGCCGCCGTGAAGTCCCCGCCGCCGCCGTCCCCGCGCAGGCGTCCGCGCCCGCGGCCGCCG
>NZ_JBKGHJ010000447.1:0-6928 GCF_046520365.1 Corallococcus sp. 4LFB | reverse complement strand
GCGCGGCGCCGTGCAGCGACGCGCGCTTCATGTACCAGACCTCCGACAGCGTGCCCGCGACGTCGCCCAGCACCAGCAGCACGCGGGGCGCGTCCTTCGGCGCGGGGCGGGACAGCGTGCGCTGGAGCCGCTCCGCGAGCGCCGTGGCCTGGGGCTCGCGGCCGCTCAGGCGGCCCAGCTCCTTCACGCTGTCCACCACCTCCTGGAGCGACGTCCAGGGCAGCACCTTCAGCGGCGCGAGCGCGGAGAGCGCCTCCGCAGGGGCCTGCTTCACCTGCTGATCCACCACCAGCGTCGGCCTGAGCTTCGCGATGGCCTCGAAGTTGGGGGGCGAACGTGGTGCCTACCTTGGGCAGGGCGGGTGTGCCCTCGGGCAGGGCGGTGTAGTCGGACACGCCCACGAGCTGCGCCCCCGCGCCCAGGGCGAAGAGCGTCTCCGTGACGGACGGCGACAGGGAGACGATCCGCCGCGCCCGGGGCTCCGGGGCGGGGGGCGCCGGACGCTGGCAGCCCGCCGCGAGCGCGAGCACCACGCAGAGCAGGGAGGGGAGGCGGAAGAGACTCATGGGCGGGGCGACTTCTAGCACGCGGGTCGCGGGAAGCGGCGTCTGGGTTTCGCTCGGGAGGCGCGGATATCCTGGGGACTCCTCACAGGGGGAATACCCGGACATGGCTTGGATGAATCTGTCTTCGCGCGCGCTCTGCGCCGCGGCGTTGCTTTGTGGTTCCTCGGCCCTTGCCGCGTCGCCGTTCGCGGAAGGGATGATCTCCATCACGTTGGATGACGGCTGGAGCACGCAGTACACGCTGGCGAGGCCGGCGCTGAAGTCGCGGGCCATCCCCGCCACGTACTACCTGGTCACCGACGCCGTCGCCCAAAGCTGGGGCGGCTACATGACCCTCGCGCAGGTGCAGACGCTCAAGGCGGAGGGCAACGAGATCGCCAGCCACACGCGCACGCACGCGGACCTCACCGCGCTGACGTCCGCGCAGCTGACGTCGGAGCTGCACGACTCGCGAGCGTGGTTGGAGGCGAACGTGGGGGCGGCGTGCGGCAAGGACTTCGCGTCACCCTACGGCGCGTACAACGCGACGGTGATGACGGCGCTGAAGACGGAGTACGCCAGCCACCGCACCATCAACGCGGGCCGCAACTACCGCGACACGGTCATCTACGAGCTGCGCGCCAACGACGTGTCGAGCGCGGTGACGGTGGCGCAGGTGAAGGGGTGGATCAACCAGGCCATCGCGGAGAAGAGCTGGCTCATCATCCTCTTCCACGAGTTCACCAGCGGCACGCCCACGCGGGAGACGCAGTACAAGACGACCAACTTCACCAGCATCCTCAGCTACGTGAAGTCGACGGGCATCCGCACCGTGACAGTGGAGGAGGGGCTGGCGCTGACGGACGGCCTCACGGAGGCGCCGCCCTCCGTGGGCACGGTCGTCTACGACGACGCGATGGGCAGCGGCTTCCAGGACTGGAGCTGGGCGACGCACGACCTGGACCAGGCCGTCACGGTGCACTCCGGGTCCACGGCGGTGGGCTTCGAGCCGGACTACTGGGAAGCGCTGATGTTCCACCACACGGGGCTGGACCTGTCGCTGTACCAGTCCGTCGACCTCTGGGTGCACGGAGGCACGACGGGCGGGCAGCAGGTGCGGCTGGCGCTCTACAACGGCGGCACGCCGCTGGGCAGCATCAACCTGGAGACGGCGCTGGGACACCCCATCGCGGCGGGCACCTGGCAGAAGGTCTCCATCCCGCTGAGCACCCTGGGCGCGACCTCCGGCACGGTGGATGATTTCTACGTGATGGACGACTCGGGCTCGGATCAGGGCACCGTGTACGTGGACGACTTCGTGCTCGTGCCGTACTGAGCCGCGGTGCCACACCTCGCGCGCGCCGGGGTTCGCTCCGGCGCGCGCTTGGAGGCAGCCGGGGCCTACAGCTTGATCAGCTCCACGTCATCCATGTGGATGTAGTTGGAGCCGTTGTGGGCGGGCGACTTGCTGTGCAGGCCGAACTCCAGGTAGCCGTTGGTGACGGAGATGGCGGGCGTCTCCACCAGCGTGTAGTTGCCGTAGGTGCCCAGGTTGGTGATGGCCGCGGCGCAGCCGCCGCAGTTCTTCACCTGGAAGCGCGCGAAGTCGAACGTGCCTCCCTTGCGGAACCAGGCGCGCAGCTTGTAGTTGCCTGACGCCAGGCCCGACTTCGTCTGGTACGTCCACGCCTCGTAGGCCGCCGCCGACGTCCAGTGCGTCAGGTGGAAGCTGCCCGAGTGCCCGCCGTTGTACGTCTCCGAGAACGCCGCCGCCGCCGTGCCGTTCGGGCTCCAGGTGTTCCAGCCCGTCATGCCGCTCTCGAAGCCGGGGTTCGTCAGCGTCAGCGGCTGCGTGGTGCCCGGCTGGTACCAGCGCACCCACTCCACCTCCATCGTCTTCTTCGCGCCCCAGGCCAGGTCGACGGAGGCCGGCGCCGGGTTGCCGTACCAGACGCCGCCCAGCGCCAGGTTCAGGATGAGGTAGTGGTTCTGCTGGAACTCCGTCTCGTTGTGGTTGAACGTCGCCGTGGACACGAAGTCCTTGTCCAGGCGGAACACCATGGTGTTCGCCGTCCACTCCACTTCATACGTGTGGAAGTCCTGTGACAGGTCCACGCCGCGGCTCGCGCCCGTGCCCCAGTCCGCGTTGCCGCCGTTGTACCAGTGCACCGCGGACTTCATCCACGTGGGCTCCGTGGACTTCCACTCCAGGATGTCGATCTCCCCCGCGCCCGGCCAACCCGCGCTCTGGATGTTCGAGCCCAGCGTCCAGAACGCCGGCCACATGCCGTAGCCCGGCGGAACCTTGATGCTCGCGACGATCTTGCCGTAGCGCCCCTCCACCTTGCCCTTGGTGTGGATGCGGCCGGAATAGAACGACCGGTACTGCCCCGGGCAGCGCGAGTCCGTGGGGTTGTCCGCCGTGCGCTCCGCCGTGATGACCAGCTTGCCGTTGCCCACCGTCACGTTCTGCGCGCGCGGGAACTCCAGCTCGCCCGTGCCGAAGTTGCAGTTGTTGGTCACCGGATCCCAGTTGCTCGTCAGCGCGGTCCACGCGCCCGTGTTCAGCGCCGTGCCCGTGAAGTCGTCCTGCCACGCCAGCGACCAGCCCGCACCGGGGTCATACGCGCGCTCGCCCTGCTGCGTCTGGCCGTAGCCCTCCGCCTCCACCGGGGCAGCGGCTTCCGGCTCCGGTGAACAGCCGGAGAGGGTGGTCAGGAGTCCTGCGGCGACGAGGCCTGCGCGAAGGGGGCGGTGCATGAATACTCCGGGGAAAGGGGAGCATTCATATTTGCCGGTTTTGACGCGCCTTGCCAGGAAAGCCAGGAGCGACTCAGCCGAGCCACTGTGGGTTCTGGACGGTCCCGTCGAAGTGGTGGCTCGTCTTGTACTTCTCGAAGGCGCCGTCCCTGGCGGCGTCCTTCGTCTTGGCGAGCAGCGCCTGGACTTCCTTTTCGCTCAGGGGCTTGAAGGTGCGCGCGGCGGTGAGGGCCTGCTGCAGGCGCTCCTGCGAGTCGATGCCGGTGATGACGACGCTGACGGGCAGGGACAGGTCGTAGCGCAGGCACTCGGGCGCGGTGACGGTCTTGCTGTCGAGGATGAACGGGTCGCCCATGGACTTCATGGCGAGCACGCCAATGCCCTCCTTCACGAGCACGGGCAGCACGCGCTTCTCGAAGCTGTTGAAGTGGGCGTCCATCACGTTGAGGGGCAGTTGCACGGTGTCGAAGCGGAAGCCGTGCTGCTTCGCCGTCTCCAGCATCTTCAGGTGGATGTCCGGGGACTTGTGCCCGGTGAAGCCCAGGAAGCGCGCCTTGCCGGCCTTCTGCGCGTCCTTCATCGCCTCGATGGCGCCGCCTTCGGCGAAGGCCTTGTCCGGATCATTGTCGCGGATGACCTCGTGGAGCTGGAGCAGGTCCACGTGGTCCGTCTGGAGGCGCCGGAGGGATTCGTCGATCTGCTTCGCCGCGGTCTTCTTGTCGCGGCCGTCGATCTTCGTCATCAGGAAGGCCTTGGCGCGGTAGCCGTCGCGCAGCGCCTTGCCCATGCGCTCCTCGCTCTTGCCGTCGTTGTAGTCCCAGCAGTTGTCCAGGAAGTTGATGCCCTGATCCAACGCGCCCCGGATGAGCGCGATGCTCTCCGATTCGTCCTTCTGCTTGCCGATGTGGAAACCCCCGAGCCCCACGCAGGACACCTCCTGACCGGTGCGGCCCAGCTTGCGGCGGGGCACGGCGGGCGCGTTCTTCGCCTTCGCGGGCGTGGCCCCCAGCACGGGCGGAGCAACCATCAGCGACAGCGTCGCGGCGAGGAATTCCTTCCGGGTCATGTCAGGGCGTCCTTCCAGAGGAGCAGGTGGCGTCTGGGAGGCCGACGTTGGGACCGCTCGGAGCCGGGGACAACGGGCGCCGGGGCCGAATGTGCAGGAGCCACCGCTGCACGGTGGGTGTGCAGGGCGGGCGGGTGCCGCATAATCGACACCCGCATGCGCATCCCCCTCCTTGTGCGGCGCGTGGGTCCGCTCCTCGCGCTGATCCTCCTGGCCGCGTGCCGCATTGAATCCGCCGCGCCGTCGGGGGGCGCCGCCGTGGCGCAGGCCTCGACCCCGTCCGGCGAGGTGTGGGTCTACACGTCGATGTACCGGCACGTGCTGGATGCGCTGGAGCCGTTGCTGAAGGAGCGGCTGCCCGGTGTGCAGGTGCACTGGTACCAGGCGGGCAGCGAGAAGGTGGCCAGCCGCCTGGAGGCGGAGCGGGCCGCGGGCGCGGTGCGCGCGGACGTGCTGATGACGTCGGATCCGTTCCTCTACGAGCGGCTGGCGCGTGACGGCGCGTTCCTGCGCTACGCCTCCGTGAACGCGCTGCGCATCCCTCGCTCGCTGCTGGACCTGGACGCGAGGTACGCGGCGGTGCGGCTGTCCACGATGGTGCTGGTGCACCGCGTGGGCGCGGGCGAGGCGCCGAAGTCGTTCGCGGCGATGGTGGACGGAAGCTGGAAGGGGCGGGCGGCCATCGGCGATCCGCTCACGTCGGGCACCGCGTTCACGTGGGCGGTGTTCCTGCGCGCGAAGCGCGGGGAGGCGTACTTCGCGGGGCTGAGGGAGAGGGGCGCGGTGGTGGCCGGAGGCAATGCGGCGGTGCTCCAGAAGGTGGAGAGCGGCGAGGTGGACGCGGGCGTGCTGCTCCTGGAGAACGCGCTGGCGGCGAAGGCGAAGGGCAGCCCCATCGAGGTCATCTGGCCGGAGGACGGTGCGGTGGTCATCCCCGGGCCGGTGGGGCTGTTCGCCGCGACTCGCAACCCGGTGGCGGCGAAGGCCCTGGTGGACGTGCTGCTGTCACCGGAGGGCCAGCGCATCATCGTGGAGAAGGGGGACATGCACGCGGTGGATCCGCGCCTGGGCGGCCCGCGTGGAGAGCCCGGAGTGGAAGGACTGCTGGGCCGCGCGCAGGCGTGGACTCCGGAGCTGCTGGAGCAGGGCCTGCTGCACGGTGGCGACATCAAGGAAGCCTTCAGCCGGGCCTTCGCGCGATGAGCCAGGAGCGCCTGTCCAGTGCCGCGGAGACCTCCCGCTCGATGCGGCCTCAACCGGTCCGACAGTCGGACCCGTTTCCGCTGTTCGGCTGGACCGGACGCCCCAGGCTGGAGGCTTCCCACCCGGTCCGACTGTCGGACCACTTTCCGCTGGTCGGCTGGACCGGAGGCCCCGGGCCGGAGGCTTCCCACCCGGTCCGACAGGCGGACCCGTTTCCGCTGTTTGGCTGGACCGGAAGCCCCAGGCCGGGGGCTTCCCACCCGGTCCGACTGTCGGACCAGTTCGTGTGGTGCGCCGCGGCAGGGGAGTCCCGACAGGATTCTCCCTTTCTCATCGCAGGGGAGGCGCGATGAGGGGCCGATGGCTCGCGTTGGCCGCTTGGCTCGTGCCGCTGCTGCTCTTCGCGGTGGTTCCGGTCGTGGCGTTGCTGATCCGAGGCGTGGGGGCGGCGACGGGCGGGCTGGGGCATGTGCTCGCGGCGGAGTCGGGGGCGCTGGTGAACACGCTGGGCATCTCGCTGGGCGCGACGGCGTGGGCGCTGTGCCTGGGGGTTCCGCTGGCGTTCCTCTTGTTCCGCACGGACCTGCCCCTGCGCGGCGCGTTCACCGTGTTGTTCACGCTGCCTTCCGCCATCCCCGCGTTCATCTGGGGCATGGGCTGGCTGTCGCTCGCGAGCCCTCGCGCGGGCTACCTGAACCGCTTGCTGGGCGCGGACGTGTTCGACCTCTATGGCGCGGCGGGCATCGCGTTCGTGGAGGGCCTGTCGGGTCTGCCGCTCGTGCTGCTCGCGGGGGCGGCGGCGCTGCGGCGCGTGGACCCCGCGCTGGAGGAGGCCGCGCGCGTGTGTGGCGCTTCGCCGCTTCGCGCCCTCCTGAACACGACGGTGCCCCTGGTGCTGCCCGCGCTGCTGTCGGGCGCGGTGATGGTGTTCCTCATGGCCGCGTCGTCCTTCGGCGTGCCGTACCTGCTGGGCGTGTCGGCGTCACCGCCCACTCGCGTCCTCACCACCCGCATCTATGAGCTGGTGCTGCTGGGCAGCGAGGAGGGGTTGCCGCGTGCTTCGGTGCTCGCGTCGTTCCTCCTGCTGCTCACCCCGCTGGCGCTGGGATTGACCTGGGTGCTGGGCCGGAGTGGACGCGTGCGCTTGAGCGCGGGCAAGGGTGTGTCTCCGCGCGTGCTCGCGCTGGGGACCTGGCGGCCGTGGGCGCTCATGGGGGTGGGCATGGTGGGCGGGGTGCTGGTGGTCCTGCCCCTGGCGGCCATCCTGCTGACGTCGCTGCAACGCAGCTTCGGCGCGGCGCTGACGTGGGACACGCTGACGCTGTCGCACTGGTCCGGGGTGCTGTGGGACGCG
>NZ_JBKGHJ010000446.1:0-6987 GCF_046520365.1 Corallococcus sp. 4LFB | reverse complement strand
AGTCCGCCACGCGCGCCAGGGCCAGGTTGCCGTACGGCGGCAGCGAGGACGCCTCCTCCGGCGTGGGCAGCACCGCGTCCGGCGCCGGCGCCTCCACCCGGTAGGGCGCGCGCGGCACGCGGAAGACGCGGATCTTCCCGGGGATGCCCTTGAGCTCGAAGGTGCCCACCTCCTGCGACGGCACCTCCGCCTTGTTCATGGAGAGGTAGACGGCCTCCGTGAAGAAGACCTCGTCCGCGTCGGTGATGCCCTCCACGCGGGCCGCGATGTTCACCGGCTCGCCGAAGATGTCGTTGGACTCCACCCGCACCTCGCCCACGTTCACGGCGACGCGGACGTGGATCTGCTCCTCCTCCAGCAGCGGGCGGTTGTGGTGCCAGAGCCGGTCCTGGATGGCGATGCCGCTCAGGACGGCCTGGGTGGGCGACTCGAAGGTGACGAGGAACGCGTCGCCAATCGATTTGATGATGCGTCCACCGAACGCCTTGAACAGCGGCGCGAGCAACGCCTCATGCACCTGGAGCAGCCGCTGGTTCTCCTCCAGCGTCTGCCGACTGGTGCGTTCGGTGAAGCCCTTGATGTCGGTGAAGACGATGGCGAGGTTGGCGGTCTTCAAAGCGGGGGCAGTGTATGCAGCGCGTCGCGCGAAGCAATCGCCACGGACCGCGCCCCGCCACCCGCTGTCAGCGCTTGGAAGGTTTGAGCGCCCGCATGTTGCGCTTCTCCGGCGCCGTCAGCCGCGCCCTCACCTTCGCGGCGAGCTGGGGCCTGTCCGTCCGCTCGTAGAAGGCCGCCAGGGTCCTCAAGACACCCGGGTTGTCCGGCTGGGCGTCGCGCGCGGCCAGGAACTCCCGCTCCGCGTCCAGCGTGCGGCCCTGCTTCTCCAGCACCGCCGCCAGCTGCATGCGCACCTGCACCCACGCGGGCCGGGACTTGGACAGGGGGCGGTAGTGCAGCTCCGCCTTGAGCCAGTCCCCCATCTGCGCCCAGAGGCCCGCGAGCCGGAAGCGCGCGTCGTCGTAGGACGGCCGCAGGGCCACGGCCTTCTCGTAGGCGCGGATGGCGTCGATGGGGGCGCTCCGCTCCTCCAGCAGCTGCCCCCGGAGGAAGTAGACGCGGGGGTTGTCCGGGGCCTCGCGCAGGGCGGCCTCCAGGTGCGCTCCAGCGCGCTCCAGCTCCGGGGCGCTGCCTCCCTTGAGGAGCAGGCGCGCGGCCTCCAGCCTGGGCAACTCCCAGCGGGGCTGGTGGGAAGCCAGCCGCTCCAGGGCGACGAGGGCTCCCGCGTCGTTGCCCGCGGTCTCCAGCGCCAGTGCGTCCGCCAGCGAGCCGGGAGCCGCGGCCGCCTGCGCCGTCAGGACCGGGGGAGCCGGCGCGTCGGACGCGCCCGCCAGCACCGCCGCCACGAGAACCCACATCATGGTTGGCAGATAGCAGAGCCAGGTGGGCCACCTCAATACTTCCCCTTGACGGGCACCCGGCCTCGCATGAAACCCATGACTGTGCAGATTTCCCAAAGGACGTTGGAAGACCTTGGTTTCTCGGAAGTGCTCCGCGCGCTGACGCAGCGCTGCCGCACGGAGCCGGGAAGGGAGCGGGTGCTCGCCCGTCCCTTCCTCGACACCGAGGCGGAAGTGGCGGAGGCGCTGGCCCTGGTCGACGAGGCCCGCTTCCTCTCCCAGCAGCAGTTCTCCCTGCCCCTGGGCGGCGTGACGGACCTGCGCACCGCCGTGGGCCACGCGGAGAAGGGCGGCGTGCTGGAGCCTCGCCAGCTCATCGACGCGGCGCAGCTGCTCTTCGCCTTCGCGCGCACCCGCGAGGCGCTGGACGAGCGCAGGGAGCGCGTCCCCCGCCTGGTGGAGATCGCCCGCCGCCTGCCCTTCCTGGAGGCCATGGCGCGCCGGTTGGATCAGTGTTTCGAACCGGACGGTACCATCGCCGACCGCGCCAGCCCGGAGCTGAAGGAGGCGCGGGACCGGGCGCGCGGCCTGCACCGGCGCATCAAGACGCGCCTGGACGAGCTGCTGCACGACGAGACCTTCACCACCAAGCTGCGCGAGAACTACTACACGCTGCGCAACGGGCGGTACGTGGTGCCGGTGGTGTCGAACTACCGCTCGGAGGTGGACGGCATCGTCCACAACGCCAGCCAGACGGGGCAGACGCTCTTCATGGAGCCCCAGGCGATGGTGGGCCTGGGCAACGACCTGGCCATCGCGCAGTCGGAGGTCGCGGAGGAGGAGCTGAAGGTGCTCCAGGAGCTGAGCCAGCTCGTGGGCCGCGAGTCCGCGCGCATCCTGGAGGGCCTGGAGGCGGTGGCGGAGCTGGACGAGGTGGAGGCCATCGCCATCCTGTCCGCGGACCTGGACGCCACGACGCCCACGTTCCAGGGCGTGAAGGAGCTGCAGCTGCGCGCGCTGCGCCACCCGCGCCTGGTGCTCAAGGGCTCGGAGGTGGTGTCCAACGACGTGACGCTCACGCAAGACGCCCGGGCGCTGGTGGTGTCCGGCCCCAACGCGGGCGGCAAGACGGTGACGCTGACGGGCGTGGGGCTGTGCGCGTTGATGCTGCGCGCGGGCCTGCCCGTCCCGGTGGGCGAAGGGTCGCGGATGCCGCTGTACCGCTCCGTGCACTCCACCGTGGGTGACACGCAGGACCTGGCGCAGGGCCTGTCCTCGTTCAGCGGCCACGTCACCCTGCTGCGCGACATCCTGTCGGTGGTGGCGACGGACTCGCTGGTGCTCATCGACGAGATCGCGGCGGACACGGATCCGCGCGAGGGCGCGGCCATCGCCATCGCGGTGCTGGAGGAGCTCTTGGGCAAGGGGGCGTACGTCCTGGTGACGACGCACCTGGAGGAGCTCAAGGCGCTGGCGCACATGGATCCGCGCTTCCTCAACGCGCGCGTGGGCTTCGACTCCAAGCGGATGGCGCCCACGTACCGGCTGCAGATGGGCGCGTCCGGCCAGTCGTCCGCCATCGACATGGCGGCGCGGGTGGGCCTGCCGGCTTCGGTGTGCGAGCGCGCCCGGGAGCTGTCGCTCAACGCGGGCGGCCCGCTCACCAAGGCGCTGGCGGCCGCGGAGGACGAGCGGCGCAAGCTCTCCGAGGAGCTGGAGAAGGCGCGCCTCGCGGCGAAGGAGGCGGAGGCCCTGCGCGCGGACCTGGAGAAGCAGAAGGTCGCCTTCGAGCGCGAGCGCAAGGGCCGGATGATGCAGTTCAACGAGGACGTGCACGCGGCCAGCGAGCACGCCGCCCAGGAGGTCCGCGACCTGCTGGTGAAGCTGCGCGCGGAGCAGAGCGAGAAGGCGCTGTCGGAGGCGCGGCAGCAGCTGCAGCAGCGCGCGGACGAGGCGCTGAAGCGCGCGGCGGCGGCCAAGGCGGAGCTGTTCCAGGTGGAGGCCCGGGCCCGCGAACCTGAAGGTGGGCGCGTGGGTGCACCACTCCGGCCTGGGCCGGGACGTGGAGATCCTGGAGCTGACGGACGGCCAGGCGGTGGTGTCCGCGGGCGGCGCGCTGAAGATGCGCGTGCCCACGACGGAGCTGTCCGGCTCGCGCGGCAAGAAGCCGCAGCAGGCGAAGTTCCCGGAGCAGCGGAAGGGCGAAGCGGCCCTGAAGCGCGCGGCCTCCGCGGCGCCATCCCAGGTGGACGCCACGAACTTCCGCTGCGACGTGCGCGGCATGCGCGCCGACGACGCGCTGGCGGAGCTGGAGACGTTCCTGGACCAGGGCCTGCGCAAGGGTGAGGAGGCCGCGCTCATCATCCACGGCCACGGCACCGGCGCGCTCAAGCAGGCCATCCGCGACCACCTGGCCGCGTCGCCGTACATCCGCATGTTCCGCCCCGGGGAGAGCCACGAGGGCGGCGACGGCGTCACGGTGGTGTCCCTGCGCGGCTGAAGCTCCCTGTGACGGGAGGCGGGGTCCGGGCGGCCCCGCTCCCCTGCTCCCGGACGGGTTGAGTAGAGTGCGGCGCCATGTATCGGCTCTGCCTGCTGGGATGTGTGGCGTTGCTGGCTGCCTGTGGGGAGAAGGCTCCCGACGAAGGCGCCATCCGGGTGTCCGTGACGTACGGCTCCTTCAAGCCCGCGTGCGTGCGCGTGGAGGCGAGGGACGCGCAGGGGCACCAGGAGGCCACGGACATCCCGGCCACCCGGTTCAAGAACCCCCAGCAGCCGGAGGTCCTGGTCGCGGTGCGCCGCAAGGCGGACTGGGACGCCACGATGAACGTCACCGTGTCGTCGTACGCGGAGGCCGCGGGGGACCGGTGCTCGGGGGAGGCCGTGGAGACCTTCGCGAGCGCTTCGCTCACCATCGTCCCCAAGGAGTACACGCGCTTCGACGTGACGTTGAAGGCGGTGGACGGGGACGGGGACGGCTCGCCCACTGGCGTTGAGTGGGCGGGCGTCTCCGACTGCGACGACACACGCGCCGACGTCCGTCCGGGCGCCGAGGAGAAGTGCGACACGGCCGTCGACTTCGACTGTGATGGGAAGAAGGCGTGCGCGGACTCGAAGTGCACGGAGAAGACGTGCACGGACGGGGACCTGTGCACCGTGGGCAAGAAGTGTGTCGGCGTGGGCGAGGCAGCTCAGTGCGGAGGCGGCGAGCCGAAGTGCAAGCAGACCGCGGGCCAGTGTGAGTCGGCGGTGAGGTGCGAGGCCTCCACGGGTGCATGCATCGATGAGACCGTGGTCGAGGGGGCGGCCTGTGATCCCGGCGACAAGTGCGTGACGAATGGCCGGTGCACCGCCGACAAGCAGTGCGTGGGTGACGTGAAGGCGTGCAACACCCCGGTGGACGCCCAGTGCCAGGAGGCCACGGGCACCTGCAACTCGACCAGTGGCCAGTGTGAGTACGCCCCCAAGCCGGTCAGCACGACCTGTGAGGACGGCGACGTCTGCCACGATCCGGGGTTCTGTAATGGCAGTGGCGCATGCAACGGCACGCCCACGCCGTGCCCGCCCAGGGAGTGCAATGTCGCGGCGGGTTGCACGCGCAACGCGTCATGCATCTACGCGGGTGACCCGGCGCAGAACAACACCCCCTGCAGCGAAGACAACTCGGGGACACCGCGCGTGTGCAAGGTGGATGGCCAATGCGTCGCCTTCCCCTACACCCCGAGCAACTTCGATCCGAACACCATTTCTGGCGGGGAGATCAGCGATCTGCGGACCACGGGTGCGGTGGTCTTCAACACGGATGACCAGACCTGGACGCCCTCTGGCTCCGGCCCGGCTCCGGGAGATATCACTTTCAAGATCCTGCCCCAGTCCGGAGGGGCGCCGGAGCTCCTTCTCATTCCCGTGCGGAACCTGGCCCTGGGCGGCGAGCTGCGCATCGTGGGCAGCCGCCCGGTCATCCTCGCGGTGTATGGGGATGCGACGTTGAACCACGACATCCTGGCCAGCGGGCGGATCGTCAACGGTGCGCCGGTTCCCGGAGCCGGCGGCAATCAGGCGTGCACGACGTCACAGGGCAAGGACGGGACGTACAGCGGCAATGAGGGTGGAGGCGGAGGTGGCGCGGGAGGAGCGACGGCTGGAGCGAATGGCGGAAGAGGCTACGACACCAATGCAACGCCAGGTGACGCGGGTGCCCAGCAGGCCTCGACCATCGCGCCGCTTCTCGGTGGGTGCGCGGGAGGCAATGGCGTAGGCAAGAACAGCACACCGGGTGGGCTGGGCGGTGCTGGCGGTGGCGCGATCCAGATCTCCGTCGCAAGGACCCTGACCGTCGAAAAGGGCCTCTCCGTCAGTGGCGGTGGCGGCCTGGGCGGCGTGGCAAGCACTTCGCCTGCCCAGGCGTCGGGGGCTGGAGGCGGCGGGAGCGGAGGGCGCATCGTGCTGGAAGCCTTCCAGGTGAACCTGACGGCCGATGCCAAGGTCACCGCCAATGGCGGCGCAGGTGGCGAGGGCGCCGGCCAGAGCTCCAGCACCGCGAACAATGGAGCGAATGGTGCGAGTGGAAGTGAAACCACAACCACCGCCGCGGGTGGCGGTACCGGTGACAGCCCCCTTGGAGGCACGGGCGGAGCCGGTGGCGCCCTGGACATGCCGACGGCTGGCAACGCAGGAGGCACGGTCCCCGTCTTCGGTGGTGGCGGCGGTGGCGGCGGTGGCGGTGGCGCCTCGGGCTCCATCTACCTGCGCAGCATGCGGCCCTGCATCGTGAACACCACGGTGGTCAGCCCCACGCCCACGGGTGGCTGCACACCCCTCTGACCTGACTGGAGGGTAGACAGGCCAGCAACCCTGGATGTGAAGTTTCACGCACTGCATGTGATGACATGTAGTGTGTGTTTCGCCTGTCGCACGGCCCACAAGACGGGCCAGCCGCTGGGCACGGTGAAGACGCGCGCGCGGCTGGCGCTGGAGAAGCTGGCGGTGCTGCTGGAGCGCGGCCCGCGAGCGCCTCCGGCTGAGTGCGGGACAGCGGCCTGTCCGCGGGATGGGCGGTGGAGCAGGCCTGGGCCGCGTCCGCCTTGCCGTCACCCGGTGGGACCCCAAACCTTGCGACTGTTTGGAGAACCCGAGGGAGGGGGCGGACATGCGCAAGATGCGGGAGACGGGGTCGGCGTTGATGAACGCGCGGGAGATGCGGCTGGTGCTGGCCAGCGCGCCGCGCAACCTGATGGAGCTGTCGCGGCGCGAGCTGATGGGGATGGTGCGGCGCGCGCGCGGCATGATGGTCCAGTAC
The DNA here is from genome assembly GCF_046520365.1 of Corallococcus sp. 4LFB. Classification (NCBI taxonomy): domain Bacteria; kingdom Pseudomonadati; phylum Myxococcota; class Myxococcia; order Myxococcales; family Myxococcaceae; genus Corallococcus; species Corallococcus sp. 4LFB. Next base: position 291 of record NZ_JBKGHJ010000446.1, on the reverse strand, counting down.
GAGAAGCTGGCGCACCGGCTGCGCCGTGAGGCCATGCGCGTCCCCATGGGGAGCCGCGTGATGGGCGGGAGCCTGAATACGCGGCGCAAGGCGGCGCTGTTCCGCACGGCGCTGACGCGCTTCGAGTCGCGGCTGGGCCGGATGGAGAAGGCGCCGGCGCGCAAGGCGAGGCCCGCGATGCGCAAGCGTCCGTGGCGAAGAAGGCGATGCGGCCGGCGGCCGCGCCACGGCGCCGCGCAAGAAGGCGGTGACGGCGAAGGCGGCGACGGCGAAGAAGGCGATGCGGCCGCG
>NZ_JBKGHJ010000445.1:0-7002 GCF_046520365.1 Corallococcus sp. 4LFB | reverse complement strand
GCCCCCGGCGCCCACCGGGCCTGGCCGCACGGGCTCAGCCGATCCAGCCCAGGTGCAGCGCCCCAGGCACAGGCCCGCCATGAGCAGCCACAGCGCCACCGCCTGCGCGAGCGGCCGGAGCCCCACGGCGCGCAGCGTGTCGCGCGTCAGCCCCGCGCCCAGCAGGAACAGCGTCACGACGAGCACCTGCCGCGCGACGGCGGCCACGCCCTGCCCCACCGGCTTGAGCACCGGGAACACCGTCACCACCGCGGCCGCGCCCAGGAACCCGGCGATGAACCACGGCCGGCGCACCTTGCCCTTCACCGCGTCGCCTTCACGGCGCTTCCACGCCGCCAGGCCCACCGTCAGCGGGAGGATCCACAGGGCGCGCGCCAGCTTCACGGGGGTGGCCACCGCGAGGGCCTCGGGGCCGTAGCGCAGCGCCGCGCCCACCACGGAGCTGGTGTCGTGGATGGCCATCGCGCACCACAGCCCGAACTGGTGTGGCGTCAGCCCCATCGCGTGGCCCACGACGGGGAAGACGAACAGCGCCACCGCGTTGAGCAGGAACACCGTGCCCAGCGCCACGGACGTCTCGTGCTCCTGGGGCCGCAGCACCGGCACCACCGCCGCGATGGCGCTCCCGCCGCAGATGGCCGTGCCCACGCTGATGAGCAGCCCCGTCACCCGGGGGACGCCCAGCAGCCGGGCGAGCCCCACCCCCAGCGTCAGGCACAGCGCGATGCCCACCACCGTGTAGCCCAGCCCCTCGCGCCCCGCGGAGAGGACGGCGCCCAGGTCCATGCCCGCGCCCAGCCCCACCACCGCCAGGGACAACAGCCGCGGCGTCAGCTTGCGCGTCGTCGCGACGAACGGATTGCCCACCGTCATGGCGACGCCCAGCCCCGCGAGCAGCGCCAGGCCCGTGGAGACCACGGGAAGCAGGCACACCGCCGCGCCCAGCGGCAGGAGGACGTGCCCGGCCGTCCACGACCGGGACCGGGCGACAGGGGCCAGCGGAGGCGTTTCCATGCGCCAGGACATGCCCCTGGCGGCCTCCGGACACCAGATGGCAGAAGCGATGGGCTATCAGCTTTCTGGATGGCTCCCGGAGATGTGCAGGGACAGCTCGCTCGGAGTGAGGACTTCACAGCCGTCGCGGGTGACGAGCACCGTGTGTTCGAACTGGGCGGACAGGCTGCCGTCCGCGGTTACGACGGTCCACCCGTCCGGCATCATCCGGATCTCCGGGCGGCCCAGGTTCACCATGGGCTCGATGGTGATGACCATCCCCGACTTCAGCGTGATGCCCGTGCCCGCCTTCGCCACGTGCGGCACGTGCGGCTCCCCGTGCATCTGCCGGCCGATGCCGTGGCCGCCGAACTCCTCCACGATGCTGCACCCCTCCGCCTTCGCCAGCGCCATCACCGCCGCGCCAATGTCCCCCAGCCGCGCGCCGTGCCGCACCACCGACACGCCCACGTCCCGGCACCGCCGCGCCACGTCCACCACGTGCCGGGCGTCGGCGGACACCTCGCCAATCATGAACGTGGCGGACGTGTCGCCGTGGAAGCCGTCCAGGTGCGTCGTCACGTCCACGTTGAGGATGTCCCCGGGATTCAGGACTTCATCCGTGCGCGGGATGCCATGGCACACCACGTGGTTGCGGCTGGTGCACACCGTGGAGGGGAAGCCCTTGTAGCCCAGCTGGCTCGGCGTCCCACCCCGCCGCGCCGTGTCCTCGCGAACCCACGCGTCGATGTCCGCCGTCGTCACGCCCGGCCGCAGCCGGGAGGCCACGTGCGCCAGCGTGCCCGCCGCCGCGCGGCCTGCGAGCCGCAACCGCTCCACTTCACTGCCCTTGAAGAGGGGAATGCCCATGCCGGGCAAGGTGGCATCCGCCCTTCCAGAACGTCCAATGCTGTTCTGGCATCACGCGGGCGCGTGCACGGCGCGCGCGTCTCGCGCTACCCTCGCGCGCGTGAGCATCACGCACCTCCAGTCCTTCGTCGCGGTGGCGGAAGAGGGCCATGTGGGCCGGGCCGCGCGCCGGCTGCACCTCACCCAGCCGCCGCTCAGCCGTCACATCCTCGCGCTGGAGGACGAGCTGGGCACGCCCCTCTTCGAGCGCGTCCCCAAGGGCATGCGCCTGCTGCCCACCGGCGAGGCCCTGCTCCACCACGCCCGCCGCATCCTCGAAGAGGTGGAGGTCGCCGCCCGCACGGTGCGCGAGGCGGCCGGGGGCTCCCGAGGCTCCGGAATCCCCAAGCCGCCTCCCGCCTGACACGCTCTACGACCAGGCGGCCATGCCGCCAATGCGGCGCAGCATCAGGATGGGGCCGTCGTCCATGCGCCGGCCGCGCAGGTCAATCTCGCAGTCGATGACCCAGTCCCCATGGCCCTCGGGGTCCATGATGCGCTGCTGGGCCTCCCACTGGCGCGTGCCCGCCTCCTTGAGCTGCGTGTTCGCCGGCTTGCGCGCCTGGGGCGTGAGCACCACCAGCTTGTGCTCCTCGAAGTACGGCGCCATGGCCTGCTCCAGCTTCGGCGCGGTCCACTCGCCCAGCGCGTTGTCCAGCATGCCCAGCGCGTCCAGGTACCTGCGCTGGCCCAGCGCGCGCAGCAGCCGGTGCAGCTCCTCGCGCACGCGCGCGGCGAAGGCCTTGGGGTCCTCCGTGAGCTCCTTGGGCTTGAGGTCCACCACCGGCTTCACTTCGACCGGGGCCTCCGGGTTGCGCATCCGCTCCCACTCGTCCAGGAGGCTGGAGTCCACCTGCCGCAGCGTCGCGCGCAGGTGGTCGATGATGTCGTCCAGGTCCTCGTTGCGGAACTTCTCCGGCACCGTCTGCACCAGCGACTTGTAGACGTCTCCCACGTAGCGCAGCAGCACGCCCTCGCTGCGCTGCAGGCCGTACTCGCGCACGTAGTCGTGGAAGGACATGAAGCGCTCGAACATGTCCCGGACGATGGACTTGGGGCGGATGTTCTCCTCGCCCACCCACGGGTGCTTCTTCGCGAAGGCGTTGAAGGTGCCGTAGACGAACTCGCGGTTCGGCTTGGGCCACTCCAGCTTCTCCAGCTCCTCCATGCGGTCGTCGTACTCCACGCCCCGCGCCTTCATCTCCTGGATCTTCTCCCCCTTCAGCTGGTGCAGCTGCGCGTACAGCACCACGTCCGGGTTCTCCAGGATGGACTCCACCAGCGTGACGACGTCCAGCGCGTACGTCTCCAGCGTGGGGTCCAGCAGCTCCAGCGTCTCGTGCAGGTACAGCGACAGCGTGTGGTTGAGGCTGAAGTCGCGCTGCAGGTCCTCGGACACCTCCACCGTGGCGGAGTGCTTCTCCCACTGGACGACCTTCACGATGCCCGCGTCGCGCAGCGTGCGGAAGTACATCGCCGCGTCCTTGAGCAGCTTCTTCTTCGTGTAGTCGGAGCTGTGCGAGCGCATCACCAGCTGCACCAGCCGCTTGTAGCCGCCGCTGCCCTCGGTCTTGTCGCTCTGGAGCAGGTTGAGCAAGAGGCCGTGGCTCACGTCGAAGCGCGACTCCAGCGGCTCCGGCAGCCCGTTCTGGAGCCGCTCGAAGGTGCTCTTGTCGTACTGCACGAAGCCCTTCTGCGGCGGCTTCGCCTTGGGCGACTTCTTCTTGCCCGCCGCCTCCTTCGCCGCCTGGCGGATGTTCTCGATCATGTACTCCGGGGCCTGCGCCACCACGCTGCCCTCGGTGTCGAAGCCCTTGCGGCCCGCGCGGCCGGCGATCTGCTTGAAGTCGCGCACGCTCAAGGTCGTCAGCTTCTCGCCGTTGAACTTGAACAACTGCGTGAAGAGCACCGTGCGGATGGGGATGTTCACGCCCACGCCCAGCGTGTCCGTGCCGCTGATGACCTTGAGCAGGCCCTGCTGCGCCAGCTTCTCCACCAGCAGCCGGTACTTGGGCAGCAGGCCCGCGTGGTGCATGCCGATGCCGTGGCGCAGGTAGCGCTGGAAGTCCTTGCCGTAGGGCGTGTCGAAGGGGGCGTCCAGGAGGGCCTGGCGGATCTCCTCCTTCTCCTCCTTGGTGTTGAAGTCCACGGACATCAGATTTTGCGCCTGCTCGGCCGCGGCCCGCTGCGTGAAGTTCACCAGGTACACGGGGTACTTCCCGCGCGCGATGAGGTCCTGGATGGTCTCGTGCAGCGGCACCTCGCGGTAGTCGAAGTCCAGCGGCACGGGGCGCTCGGAGCTGCGCACCGTGGCCACCTCGCGGCCGGTGAGCTTCTCCAGGCTCTGCTCGATGACGTGCGTGTCGCCCAGCGTGGCGGACATCAGCAGGAACTGCGTCTTGGGCAGCGCCAGCAGCGGAATCTGCCAGGCCACCCCGCGGTCCTTGTCGGAGTAGTAGTGGAACTCGTCCATCACCACCGCGTCCACGCGCGCGGAGGCGTCGCGCAGCGCGAGGTTCGAAAGGATCTCCGCCGTGCAGCAGAGGATGGGCGCCTCACGGTTGATGGACGCGTCGCCCGTGAGCATGCCCACGTTCTCCGGGCCGAACGCCTTGGAGAGCGCGAAGAACTTCTCGTTCACCAGCGCCTTGATGGGGCACGTGTAGAACGACACCTTGCCCTCGGCCATGGCCTTGAAGTGGAGCGCCATGGCCACCAGCGACTTGCCGGAGCCCGTGGGCGTCTTGAGGAACAGGTGCTTGTCGCTGAGGAGCTCCAGGATGGCCTCCTCCTGGGCGGAGTACAGGCTCAGGCCGTTCGTGGCCACGTAGCTCACGAAGCGGTTGAGGATCTCGTCGGCATCGAGAGGGGGCTCACCGGGCTTGGGCAGCAGGGCGGCGAGCGGGGCGCGGGTGTCGGCGGAGGCACTCATCGGGCCCGACTCTAGGGGTTGGCGCCCGGTCCCCGGGAAAAATCACGCGTCCCGCGCCCTCTCCGGTGCCCGGACAGGCTTCCTGCCTGCCCGGCCTGTGCACCCGGGCACAGTGGCAACGGCTCAGGCGCGCATGGCCGTGAGCGGAGGTCCTCCCCATCCTGCCCCCGCGACATTCACGGGGGGTTGGACATGCGGACAGCGAAATTCTGGGTGGGGACGGTGCTGGCGGGTGCGCTGGCGCTTGGCTACGGGTGCGGGAGCGACGCGGAGAATCCCACCCCGCAGGAGGCAACGCAGCAGAACCCGGACGCGGGGACCGACGCGGGCGTGCTGCTCACGCTCACCGACGCGCAGATCGCCCGCGTCCTGCAGGTGGCGAACGCCGGTGAGGTGATGCTCGGGCAGTACGCCGCGCCGCTCGCCACGGACCCGGCCATCCGCGACTTCAACCAGCAGATGGAGACGGAGCACACCGCCGTCAAACAACGGCTGGATGCGCTGCTCGCGACCGAGGGCATCGTGCCCGAGGACTCCACGCTGAGCCTCCAGTTGCAGCTGGAGGTCCAGCAGATGATGGAGGCGCTCAGCGGCCCGAACGCGCCGCCCGCGGGCACCGCGCGCGACCTGGCGCTGATCAGCGCGCAGGCCGCCGCGCACGCGCGCGTCGCCTTCATCGGCGACAGCCTGCTGACGACGCAGGTCACCAACCCGGCCCTCCAGCAGGAGCTGCTCGCCGAGCGGCAGGCGGTGCAGATGCACCTCGACGAGGCGACGAACCTCCAGTCCGGGCTGGTGCTGCCACCCGCGACGCCGTAGCGCGTTCCACTGCTGGCTTTAATTCGGCTCGGGCTCTCAAAACATGAGAGCCCGAGCCCCTGCGCATGACCCGTGGGGGAGGATTCGACCCGGGTGCTTTCCAATCGTGTCGGCCCGGTTTAGTAGGAAATCGGACCGCCGATGCGAAAGCCCACCGAACCGACCTCCGCGCAGTCCGAGCCGTTGACGACGGGACGGATCCTGCGAGCCACGTATGAGATTGGCACCGTGCTGGGCAGGGGCGGCATGGGGGCGGTGTTCCTGGCCCGCCACCTGCGTCTGCCGGGCAAGCAGGTCGCCATCAAGGTGCTGCACGGCGCGGAGGCGCTGTCGGAAGAGGTGGCGGTGCGCTTCCGGCGCGAGGCGGAGATCGCCTCCCGGCTGGGGCACCCGAACATCGTGGAGGTGCTGGACTTCGACACCCTGGAGGACGGCACGCCCTTCATGGTGATGGAGTACCTGCGCGGCGAGGGCCTGTCGCGCCGGCTGCGCAAGCAGAAGCAGCTGCCCCTGGAGGAGGTCGTCTCCATCGCGCGGCAGATGGGCGCGGCGTTGCAGGCGGCGCACCGCGCGGGCGTGGTGCACCGCGACCTGAAGCCGGGCAACGTGTTCCTCGTGCCCACGGAGGCCGGCGGCGTCGTGGGCGAGCGCGTGAAGCTGCTCGACTTCGGCATCTCCAAGCTCGTGGACTCGCGCACCGTGCAGACGCTGGACTCGGTGCTGATGGGGACGCCGCAGTACATGGCCCCCGAGCAGGCCATGGGCCAGAACAGCAACGTGGACGCGCGCACGGACCTCTTCGCGTTCGGCTGCATCGTCTACGAGATGATCGCCGGCCGCCCGCCCTACTCCGGCGACAACGTCGCGGAGCTCATCTACCAGATCGTCCACCTGGAGCCGCCGCCGCTCTTGACGCTGGCGCCCCGGACGCCGCCGCACGTGGTGGCGGCCATCTCCCGCGCGATGGCGAAGCAGCCGGAGGACCGCTACCCGGACGTGGGCAGCTTCATCCTGGAGCTGACGGGCAGCCCGCTCCAGACGCTCGCGGAGGCGAAGCTGGAGCGCGCGCGCCCCTCCGCCCCCACGTCCCCGCCGCGCCCGCCGGATCAGGAGGAGCACATCCCCACGGTGGGCATGCGCCCCCACGCCGGCCGCGATGCGTCTCCCACCGGCCCCCAGACGGCGTCCCTGCCCGGGCAGCCCCTGGCCCGCCCCCGTCCGAAGTGGCCGGTGGCCGTGGCCGTGGGCCTGGCGGTCATCATCGCGTTCGCCGTCACCTTCTTCTGGAAGAGCGCGCCCCCGCCACCGTCGTCGCGGTGAATCCGCCGGCGCCCACGGCGCCCGTCGCG
>NZ_JBKGHJ010000444.1:0-7013 GCF_046520365.1 Corallococcus sp. 4LFB | reverse complement strand
GACGCGGCCCGCACGGACGTGGCGGCGGCGGGCGCGCAGTTGGAGGTCGTCCGCGCCCAGCTCGCCAGCGGACGCGCGGGCGTCACCGCCGCGGAGCAGCAGGTCGTGGAGCTGGCGCCCGTGTCCCCCGTGGTGGGCCGCGTGGAGGACGTCCTCTTCCAGCAGGGCGAGTGGGCCATGCCCAACGCGCCCATCGTCAGCATCATCCCGGACGCGCAGCTGAAGGTGCGCTTCTACGTGCCGCAGGGGCAGGTGGCGTCCTTCCCGCCCGGCACCGCCGTGAACATCGCCTGCGACGGCTGCGACACCGGGATGACGGCGCGCGTGGACTACGTCGCCTCGCGCCCGGAGTACACGCCGCCCATCATCTACAGCCTGGAGACGCGGCAGAAGCTGGTGTTCCTGGTGGAGGCCGTGCCCTCCGCGCCCACGCGGCTGCTGCCGGGACAGCCCATCGACGTGACGCCACGCAAGCAGGCCCCGGTGGAGGCGGACCGATGAGCGAGCGGGCCATCGACGTGCGCGGGCTCAACAAGTCCTTCGGCGACCGGCACGTCGTGCGGGACGTCTCCATCGCCGTGGACACCGGGCGCATCACCGGCTTCCTGGGGCCCAACGGCTCCGGCAAGACGACGACGCTGCGGCTGTTGTGCGGCCTGCTCACGCCCGACAGCGGCGAGGGCACCGTGCTGGGCCTGGACTTCCGCGCCCGGGGCGACGCCATCAAGCGCCAGACGGGCTACATGACGCAGAAGTTCTCCCTCTACGAGGACATGACGCTGGAGGAGAACCTGTCCTTCGTCGCGCGCGTCCACGGGCTGGAGCAGCAGCGCGAGCGGGTGGCGGACACGCTCCACCGGCTGGGCCTCTTCGACCGGCGCCGGCAACTGGCGGGCGCGCTCTCCGGAGGCTGGAAGCAGCGCCTGGCCCTGGCCGCCGCGACGCTGCATGAGCCCCGGCTGCTGCTGCTGGACGAGCCCACCGCGGGTGTGGACCCCAAGGCCCGCCGCGAGTTCTGGGACGAAATCCACACGCTCGCCGCCGGAGGCCTCACGGTGCTGGTGTCCACGCACTACATGGACGAAGCCGAGCGCTGCCACGACATCGGCTACATCCTGTATGGCCGCCTCATCGCCCGGGGCACCGCGGACACGCTCATCCGCGACTCGGGGCTGGTGACGTTCCTGGGCGAGGGGCCGGGCATCGACCGCGCGGCGCACCTGCTGGCCCGGGCGGACGGCGTGCTCAGCGCCTCCGCGTTCGGCGCCGCCGTGCACGTCAGCGGGCTGAAGCGCGAAGCCCTGGAGGCCGCGCTCGCCCCCTGGCGCAAGGAGCCCTTCCGGTGGACGGAGGTGCCGCCCTCCCTGGAGGACGTCTTCATCCAGCTCATGGGTCACGAGCGCGACGAGCGGTACGCGTCATGACGGGCTCGCTCTCGCGCATCCTGGCCGTGCTGCTCAAGGAGTTCACGCAGCTGCGGCGCGACCGCATCACGTACGCGATGATCCTCGTGATGCCGGTGATGCAGCTGCTCATCTTCGGCTACGCCATCAACATGGATCCCCGGCACCTGCCCGCCGCGGTGCTGTCCCACGACACTAGCACCCTGGCGGACTCCGTCGTCGCCGCGCTGGAGCGCACCGGCTACGTGGACGTGCGCTACCTGCCGCGCTCCGACGCGGAGCTGGACCAGCTCATCCGCCGGGGGCAGGTGATGCTGGGCATCACCATCCCCCCGGACTTCACCCGGCGGCTGCTCAAGGGGGAGCGCGCGCAGATATTGGCGGAGGCGGACGCGTCCGACCCGCAGGCCGCCGCGGGCGCGCTGGCCGCGGTGAGCGTGCTGCCCACGGAGGCGCTGCGCAACGAACGGCTGGGGCTGGGGACGCCCCGGTCCACCGCGCCCGCCTTCGAGGTGGTGGTGCACCGGCGCTACAACCCGGAGAGCCGCTCGCCGTTCCACATCGTGCCGGGCCTGCTGGGCATCATCCTGTCCATGACGCTGGTGATGATGACCGCCATGGCCGTCACCCGCGAGCGCGAGCGCGGCACCATGGAGACGCTCCTGTCCACGCCCGCCACGCCCGCGGAGATCATGGTGGGCAAGCTCACGCCGTACGTCGTCGTGGGGCTGGTGCAGACCGTCGTCGTGCTCGGCATGGCGCGCGGGCTGTTCTCGGTGCCCATGGCGCGCACGCCCGCGGGATGGCTGGCGTTGGCGTGCGGCATCGTGCTGTTCATCGTGGGCAACCTGTCGCTGGGCTACCTCATCTCCACCGTGGCGCGCAGCCAGCTGCAGGCGATGCAGATGTCCATGTTCTACATGCTGCCGTCCATCTTCCTCTCCGGCTTCGCCTTCCCCTTCCTGGGGCTGCCCCCGTGGGCGCGGGTCCTGGGGGAGATCATCCCCGTGACTCACTTCCTGCGCATCGTCCGGGGCGTGCTGCTCAAGGACCAGGTGCTCGCGGACATGGGCAACGACCTGCTGGCGCTGGGGCTGTTCGTGCTCGCGGTGGCGGGCGCGGCGCTCGCGCGTTCGCGCACCACCCTGGATTGACGCCCCACGTCGAACATGCCGCCTCCGCGAAAGTGAAGGGGCTGGAGCGCCGGGCGATCCAAACGGACCGCTGAGTGCAACCTTCTCCGCACCGGAGCCACGCCCCATGTGGTTTCGCGGGTTTCACGCCCGCGTCCGGTCAGGAGATGCCCATGTCCCGTGACAACTCCTTCGCGGCAGGTGCGGTGCGGACTTCGCGCCGGCAGGATGCGCCGCGCTCAAGCCTCTATCGGTGGGGGAGGGTGGCCCTCCCACCCGTGCTCCTGCTCATGACGGCGCTCGCCGCCGGCTGCGGCGACGACGACTGCGTTCCCCGGACGTGCGAGTCGCAGGGCTTCAACTGCGGTGAGGCGACGGATGGCTGTGGCCAGCCGCTCGAGTGCGGCACCTGCTCGGCGCCCGCTCCTGTGGCGGAGGCGGCCAGGAGAATGTCTGTGGCTGCACCGCGCAGAAGAAGGAGTGCAGCGCCGGCGTGGAGTGCGGCGTCGAGCCGGATGACTGCGGTGGCACCATCAGCTGTGGGAGCTGCACGGCGCCGGAGGTGTGCGGCGGACGCGGCGTGGAGAAGACCTGCGGCATCCCCGCCGCCGCGCGTGAGTGCAGCGACGGCTGGTGCTGGGAGTATCCGCTGCCCCATGGCTACAGCTTCCAGGGCGCGCACTTCCGCGCCCCCGATGATGGGTGGGCGGTGGGCGAGGACGGCTTCATCCAGCACTGGGATGGGACGCGGTGGACGCGCGTGGCCAGCGGGACGCTGAACACGCTGCGCGACGTGCACGCCCTCTCCCCGACGGACGTGTGGACGGTGGGCGAGGGCGGCACCGTGCTCCACTCCACGACGGGCGGGGCCTTCGCGCCCGTGAGCTCCGGGACGACGCGCGACCTGAAGTCCGTGTGGGCCTCCGGCCCGAGCGACGTCTGGGCCGTGGGCGCGAGCGCACCGTGCGGCGCGACCGGGGCAGCGGCTTCCAGGGCGTGGACGCGGCCACGACGAAGGACCTGAACGGCGTGTGGGGCAGCGGGCCCGCGGATGTCTGGCTGGTGGGGCAGTCCGGCACGCTGCGCCGCTACGACGGCGACACCGTCTCCGGCATCGACGCGGGCACGACGGACATCGACTTCCACGAGGTGACGGGCACCGGCCCGAACGACGTCTGGACCGTCGCCTCGGATGACCCCTGCATCTTCTGTGACGACTTCGGCCAGGTGTTCCGCACCACGCCCGCCGGCATCGAGCAGTCGCTGCGCTCGTCGGATCAGCTCTTCTATGTGTACGCCGCGTCGCCCTCGCTGGTGCTGACCGGCGGGGAGGACTTCGGCTACGTCTACAACGGCACGAAGTGGACGGACACGGACGAGGACGCCGTGGGGCCCATCACCGGCAGCGGGCCTGACGACGTGTGGTCCTTTGGCTGGGGCGGACAGGTGCAGAAGTGGACCGGGCAGGCGTGGAGCTCCACGGCGCCGCTGCGCACCCTGAGCGCGGCGCGGGCCATCCATGGCACGGGGCCGTCGGACGTGTGGGCGGTGGGGGACTCGGGCCGCGTGCTGCACTGGAACGGCGGCGGCTGGATTGAACCGAAGCTGGACTACTCCCCCGTCGACAGCGTGTCGGGCGTCTACGCGGCCTCCCCGACGGACGTCTGGGTGACGTCAACGTTCCACGACCGCATCTACCGGTTCGACGGAGCCCGCTTCAACACGGAGTACAAGGCGGAGGGAGGGAAGGACCTGTACGCCATCCACGGCGCATCCGCGACGGACGTCTGGGGGGTGGGCGCGTCCGGCCAGGCCATCCACTCCGACGGCACCACCTGGACGCGGCAGCCCACGGGAACCGAGGCGAACCTCAACGGCGTCTGGGTGCAGGGCCCCTCGCTGGCCATCGCGGTGGGCGACGACGGCACCCTCCTGCGCTGGGACGGCGCCGCCTGGAGCGCGATGACCTCCAACACCAGCGTGTCCCTGAAGGCCGTGTGGGGCAGCGGGCCGGCGGACATCTGGGCCGCGGGCGCGGGGGGCACGCTGCTTCGCTACAACGGCACCCTCTGGCTCCCCGTGGCCAGCGGCACCACGTCCCAGCTCAACGGCCTGATGGGGCGCTCCGCCACCGAGGTCTGGGCCGTGGGTGACACCGGCACGCTGCTGCGCTTCGACGGCGGCAAGTGGACCGCGGAGACCACCGGCACCCGCCGCGTCCTCCGGGGCGTGTGGGCGCCGTCGTCCTCGGAGCTGTGGCTGGTGGGGGACACGGCGGTCCTGCACAAGCCCTGACACCGGCCCTTCGCGCGGGAGCTCAGCGCGAAGGACCGTGGCCACGCCTGGCCGGCCGCGGGAAGCGCCGGCGAGGCTCGTCGTGACGCCACGCGAGCAGGCCCGGGCGCGAGGCGCCGCAAGGGTTCCCTGGCGACCGGGGAGCCCCTGCCGTCCCGTGTCCCGGATGCGGCTTGCCGTCATCACCATCGTCTTCGTGTACCCCCACAGAAGGAGATGGGTGATGTGTTGCAACACTCGAATCTGGCATTCCCACCACTGCATCCTGCCGCCGTACGTCAGCCGTCAGATTGCCCAGAACGGCTCGCCACAGCAGCGCACGCAGGCCCTGCGGACGCTCTCCATCGACAACACCCTGCGCGCCATCCGCCTGTCGAGCAGCGGCGCGCCCCAGGCCGCGAAGCGGATGATTCCCGGCCCCATGGTCGTGGAGAGCCATAAGCTCCGCACCATCTACGACGTGAAGAACTCCGAGGCCCTCCCGGGGAGGGAGATCCGCAAGGAGGGAACGGACGACACCGGCGACGCGGCGGTCGACGAGGCCTACGTCGGGCTGGGCGGGACCTACGACCTCTACTGGGAGGTCTTCGGGCGCAATTCCATTGACGGCAACGGCATGCCCCTCAATGCGCACGTCCACTATGGCAGCGGCTACGACAACGCCTTCTGGGATGGCGAGCGGATGGTGTTCGGCGACGGCGACGGCGACCTGTTCAACCGCTTCACCATCGCGGTGGACGTCATCGGGCACGAGCTGGCCCACGGCGTGACGGAGCACGAGGGCCCTCTTGCCTACTTCCTCCAGGCGGGCGCGCTCAACGAGCACATGTCGGACGTCTTCGGCTCGCTCGTGAAGCAGCGCCTGTTGAACCAGCAGGCGGAGCAGGCGGACTGGCTCATTGGCGCGGGGCTCCTCACGGACCGCGTCCAGGGCAAGGCGCTGCGCTCCATGAAGGACCCTGGCACCGCGTTCGATGATCCGGTGCTGGGCAAGGACCCGCAGCCGGCCCTGATGAAGGACTTCGTGAACACGTGGGAGGACAACGGCGGGGTGCACATCAACTCCGGCATCCCCAACAAGGCCTTCTGCCTCGCGGCCATCAACCTGAAGGGCTACGCGTGGGAGAAGGCGGGCCTCATCTGGCTGGAGACGCTGCGCGACTCCCGGCTGAAGCCCAACGCCTCGTTCCTCTCCTTCGCCCGGCTCACCGTGACGGCGGCCGTCCGGCTCTTCGGCAGCGGCGAGGAGGAGCAGATCGTGCGCGACGCCTGGAACCAGGTGGGCATCAAGGTCTCCAAGGAGCGCGCGGGCGCCCCGGCCTGGACGCCGCAGATGCCGAAGCAGGCCACGCAGCCGGTGCAGCGCAAGCACTAGGACCTGGGGTCGACGGAATGCGAATCGAACTCAAACGGGAGGGAGGCATCGCCTTCTTCCCGGGTCTCGCCAGGCCCCGCACCGTGGACCTGGCGGCCCTGCCTCCCGCCACCGCGGAAGCGCTCCAGCGGGAGGTGCGGGAGGCCCGCTTCTTCGAACAGCCGGCCACCGTGGGAGGAGGGCCCACGGCCGGCGCGGACCGCACGCGCTACACCGTCACCATCGAGGACGACGGCGGGCGGCGGCACTCGGTCCAGATGGTGGAGCCGGTGCAGGAGCCGCACCTGCGCTCCCTGCTGGAGCTCATCCAGAAGGCCGCCCGGGGCAGCGCCTAGTAATGCGGACGGGTGGGCAGGTTCAGGTCGTCGCGGAGGACGTTCTCTCCGGGGCGGCCGCCCTGCACCACGTCCGGCGTGGACGGGTCCTGGTCCAGGTCGATGGGCAGGCCCACCGCGGACGTCTCACGGTTGTTCACGCCGTCCTTCTCACCGCGCGCCAGCGTGCCGTTGGCGTAGTCCGAGGCATGCACCAGCTCGTGGAACAGGCCGACGACGGGCGGGCGGTTCTGCCAGTCCTCGGTGCCCAGCGAGATGCGCGTGGTGTTGTAGTTCACCGTGCCGTTGGTGCCCTGGTTCTTCGTGCCGTCCGTGTTGAGCCAGGCGTCGTCCTTGTTCTGGGCGGACGCGGAGTTGCCCTGGGTCGTCTGCTGGATGGTCGTCGTGTGCCCGCTGTTGTCCAGCGTGCGCAGCAGGTCCTGGCCCGCGGGCAGCGAGCGCATCGCGTCCAGGTCCGACTGCGTGCGCGCCT
>NZ_JBKGHJ010000443.1:0-7019 GCF_046520365.1 Corallococcus sp. 4LFB | reverse complement strand
CCGCGACGGGCGTGCTGGATCCGCTGCTGGTGCGCGCCTACGTGCGCTCGGGCGCGGCGCTGCCCGCGCACGAAACCAGCGACGGCACGTCCCACAGCGGCGCGGCGCTGCACCTGTTCGCCACCGGCGTCGCGCGACATATCGTGAAGGCGGACGTGGCCAGCCTCTACCCGTCGCTCATGCGCGAGTACCGCATCGGCCCCCGGCGCGACCGGCTGAACGCGCTGCTCGCGCTGGTGGACCGGCTGGTGGATCAGCGCCTGGACGCGAAGGCGAAGGCGAAGAAGGCCCCGCCCGGCTCGCCGGAGCGCCACACGCACGAGGCGTTCTCCGCGGCGATGAAGATCCTCATCAACTCCGCCTACGGCTACCTGGGCGCGGTGGGCCTCACGCGCTTCTCCGACGTGCACGCCGCCAACGAGGTGACGCGGCGCGGGCGCGAGCTGCTGGGCCTCCTGTGCCGCGAGCTGGCGCACCGGGGCGTGACGCTGCTGGAGGCCGACACGGACGGCGTCTACTTCGCGGTGCCGGAGGCCTGGACGGAGGCCGACGAGCGTCGCGTGGTGTCGGAGGTCGCGGCCCTGCTGCCGCCGCGCGTGCGGCTGGAGTTCGACGGGCGCTACGCCGCCATGCTGTCGCACGAGCCGAAGAACTACGCGCTCCAGCCCTACGCCGGGCCGCTCCTGCTGCGCGGCGTGGCGTTCCGCTCCAGCCGCGCGGAGCCCTATGGCGAGGACTTCCTGCGCAAGGCCCTCCAACACCTGCTGGCCGGCGACGTGCGCGCCGTGCGCGACACCTACGTGGACGCGGTGATGGCGCTGCGCCGGCGCCAGGTGCCCACCTTCCAGGTCTCCGCGCAGGTGCGGCTGACCAAGTCCCCCTCGCAGTACCTGGCCACGCGCAAGCAGCGCAGGGAGCTGCCCTACGAAGCCCTGCTCACGAACGGCCGCGAGCACTGGTCCCTGGGCGAGCGCGTGCGCATCTACCGCGCCACGGGCGGCCGGGCGGGCCTCCTCCACGAAGCGGACGCCGAGGACGGCGAACCCGGCCCGGGCGAGCCGGCGGGCGACGACGCGCGCGACTACGACGTCGAGTACTACGTGCGCCTGCTCAAGGACTCGTTCGCGGCCCGGCTCGCGCGCGGCCTGGCCCCGGAGGACTTCGCCACCGTGTTCGCGGACCCCGACCAGCCCTCCCTCTTCACCCCGTCCCTCGCGGACGCCCGGCCCGTGCTCAACGTCGTCCGCGAGCCCACGGGCCCGGAGTTCGGTGAGGACGCGCAGGTGGTTGGAGCCCCGCCCTTCTCACCGTGACTGGAACCCTGCCGTGCCCCGGTTCCTCCGGGAGTCGTGGGGAGGCCTCTGCTACGTTGCGTCAACCTCGATGGCCTTCCCGTTGATGAAGCGTCCCACGCCGCGCGCGCTGGTGGTTCCCGGCGCCGTGGCCCTGCTGCTCCTGCTCCCCTGGCTCATCTACTGGAGCGCGGTCATCCACCGCTACGGGCTGCGTGACGACTACGCCATCCTGAGCGAGGCGCGCGAGGAGCCGGGGAAGATCCTGCGCGTCTGCGCCTCGCAGGGCCGCCCGCTCTACGGCTGGATGCTGGAGGCGTCCGCGAAGGCGGCCGGCGGCATCGACGGGCTGATGGGGCTGCGCCTCATGGGCGTCGCCGGGCTGGGCGTGCTCGCGGCGGCGGTGTTCCTGCTGCTGCGGAAGGAGGGCTGGCGGACGGGCTCCGCGGCGCTGCTGGCGGGGTTCCTCACGGTGACGCCGTCCGCGCAGGTCGTCGCCAACTGGAGCATCTGCTGGCCGCAGGCGGTGGCGCTGATGCTGGGCCTGGGCGCGTTCGCCTTCGCCCGCCGCGCCATGGGCCCGCCGGGGCAGGACGCCCCCATCCGGTGGCCGCTCGCGCTGGCGGCGGTGGGCAGCATGGCCACCGCGACGCTCATCTATCAGGTGAGCGGGCTGTTCTGCGCGGTGCTGCTGGCGGCGTCGCTGGTGGTGCACCGCGACGTGTCGCTGAAGGACACCGCGCGCTGGATGCTCAAGCACCTGCTGGTGATGGGCGCGGGCCTGGCGCTCGCGTACGCCGTCACCCAGGTGCTGTTCAAGGCGGGCGTCTTCCCGCCCTCGCCCCGGATCGCCTTCGAGAAACACTGGGTGGACAAGACCGTCTGGGCGCTCACGCACGTGTTCCCCAACGCGCTCGCGCTGTCCGCGCTCAACGAGGCGCCGGTGGGGGACATGGACGGCTACCGGGCCATGGTGGTGCTCACGCTGACGCTGCTGGGCGTGGGCGTCGCCGTGGAGGGGCGCCGCTCGGGGCGCGTGGGCGTGGGGCGGTGGCTGCTGGCGCTGGTGACGCTGTCGGGCGCGGCGTACTCGGTGAGCTTCCTCGCCGGGGAGCGGTGGCCCACCTACCGCACGCTCAACGCGCTCACCGGCGTGTGGGCCGTGTTCTTCGCCGCGTCGCTGGTGAACCTGGGCACCGTCTGGCCCAGGCACGGCCCGCGCATGGCCACGGCGCTGCTCACCGCGTTCGTGGCCTTCAGCGCCCTGCTCGCGCACGAGCAGTCCCTGGAGCTGTTCGCCCTGCCCCAGGGCCGGGAGCTGGCGGTGATGGAACAGGGCGCCAGCCTCGTCGTCCCGGACCGCAAGCCGCGCGTCTTCGTCCTCACCGCCGGGCAGTCGGACTCCACCGCGCCGTTCCACTACCTGGACGAGTTCGGCTCCGTCTCCGTGGACGCGGAGTGGGTGGCCAAGGAGATGCTCAAGGCCCTGGTGAAGGAGCGCTTCCCCCGCGAGCGCGACGTCAGCGGCCTCTACCGCTTCGCCGCCGGCCCCGTCGCCCCGGAGCCGCGCAACTACGACATCCTCATCGACATGCGCCGCCAGCACGTGAGCGCCGTGAGCCCCATCCTCCAGAAGCCCCGCTAGCGCCTCGCGTCAGGGGAAGCCCTCAGGGAAAGCCCTCAGGAAGCCCCCGCGGCGTGCGCGCGGCTCCCACCCGGATTTCCGGGGAGAAGCGCCGGCCGAGGAGGCTCTCGCGGCGCGTCGTGCAGGTTGGGCCCCACCGGACGCGTGAATCCGGGTAATGAATCGGGCAGTGACGTCCTCCGTTCCCCTTCCGCAACCGCGAGCCCCGGGGGTGGCCCCGTCCCGCGCCGCGGAGGGAGGCCCGTGCTGCACCCGGCCCGAGGAGACGCCCGCTGATGGACGGTGAACGTCCGGTGCGGCACGACTGGGTGTACCTGGGCGCCGGCTGGGCGGAGCAGCTGCGCTCCCCGCCGGGCCCGGACGTGATCGCGCAGGTGACGGCGTGGCGGGAGCAGGGCCGGCCCTTCGCCGTCGCCCGCCAGGACCTCCCGGACCAGGACGACGAGCTGCGCTTGACGCTCACCCTGCCGGACCGCCGCCACCTGTCGCTGCACGTGGCCCTGCCCGCGGTGGAGCGCCGGCTGCCGCCGCCCACGGTGCAGGAGGTGCGCCCTCCGCCCCCGCCGCCTGGGGGCCCGCGCTGGACGACGTCATCGCCCTGGGCACCGCGCTCGACCTGACGGTGGGCGTGTTCGGTTCGCTGGCCTGGCAGCACCGCTCGGGCGTGCCCTTCGTGCGGCCGCTGTCGGACGTGGACCTGCTCTTCACCCCCGCGCGCTGGTCGGACGTGGAGCGGCTGCTGTTCGGGCTGGAGGCGGTGTCCCGGCGCCACTCGGTGGTGCGGCTGGACGGCGAGGTGCTGCTCCCCGACGGCGGCGCCGTGTCCTGGCGCGAGCTCGCGCTGGAGCCCGAGCGCATCTGGGTCACCGGCCCCCGGGGCGCCAGCCCCCGCACGCTCCGCGAGCTGCGCGCCCTCTTCCCCGCCGAGTCCTAGGCCCCGCGAAGCGCCCCCGCGTGAATACACGCGGCCGGTGGGCCGTCACGCTGCGCGCGGCCACGACCCGTTTCCACCCGCCACTCCGAATGCCTCGCAGGGTTTTTTCAGACCTGCGGGATTGCCGAAGGCGCGCCCCCCTGGACAAACCTGCAAGAGCCTGAAAGCGGAGCCAGCGTTGCGCGTTTCGTCAGCAAGTCCGGAGGGTTGCAGCGTCCGCAGGGCAGTCGGGGGGACGGACTCCCGGCGTCCCGGCTGCTTGGACGGGGGGGCCAATTGTCTCCCTGTGAATGGTTTGGTAAAGGTTGTCTTTGGGAGCGCTTGGGGGCCTCCCGTCATGATGATGGGATTCTCCGTACAGCGCTGGGCCGCCTGGGCCCCCGGCCTCGTCAGCCCTGCTTCCTGGGAAACGTGGCTCGCGAAGCCTCACCCGCTCCCGGCCGAAGGTACGCCCGCGCTCTCCGCGATGCCCGCGATGATGCGCCGCCGGGTGGACCGGCTGGGGCGCATCGCGTTGCAGGCGACCTACGACGCGCACGTGGACGCGCCGGACGCGCCGGTCCTCTTCGCCTCGCGCTACGGGGACCTGGGCCGCTCGGTGGAGCTGTTGACGCAGCTGGCGCGCTCGGAGCCGCTGTCCCCCACGTCCTTCAGCCTGTCGGTGCACAACGCCATCGGCGCGCTCTACTCCATCGCGCGGGGGGACACGTCCGCCTACGGCGCCATCGCCGCGGGCGAGGAGACGGTGGAGGCCGCCTTCACGGAGGCGTGCGGCCTGCTGTCCGACGGCGTCCCCCGGGTGATGGTCGTCGTCTACGACGAGCCCGTGCCCACCCCGTGGGAGCACTTCGCCCGGGACGTGGCCTTCCCGCACGCCTGGGCCTGCCTCCTTTCGGCCAGCACGGGCCCGGACGCCGTCCACCTGGGCTGCGCGACCGGCCCTTCGGACGCGCCCGTCACCCGGCAGGCGCCCGACGCCCTCCCGGCGGACCTGCACGTCCTGCGCTTCCTCGTCTCCGGAGCCTCGCGGTGGGAGCACGCGACGGGTGGCCGGCGCTGGCGGTGGGAACGCAATGCTTGAGAAGCTCAACCGGCTGTGGCGCATCTTCGCCACCGGGCTGTCCTTCGCCACCTTCGGGCTGGGCGGGCTCGCCCTGCGCGTCCTGTACTTCCCGCTGCTCCAGCTCCTCGTGCGCGAACCGGAGCGGCAGCAGCGGCTGGCGCGGCTCGCGGTGCACCACACGTTCCGCTTCTTCATCGGCTACATGCGCTTCCTGGGCGTGCTGCGCTACGAGCTGGAAGGCGTGGAGAAGCTGTCGCGCTCCGGGCTGCTCATCCTGGCCAACCACCCGTCGCTCATCGACGTGGTGTTCCTCATCTCGCTGGTCCCCAACGCGGACTGCGTGGTGAAGGCGAGCCTGGCGAACAACCCGTTCACGCGCGGCCCCATCCGGGCCACGCGCTACCTGTGCAACGACTCCGGGCCCGGGCTCATCCAGGACTGCATCGCGTCCGTGAAGGCCGGCAACAACCTCATCATCTTCCCGGAGGGCTCGCGCACGCCGCTGGACGGGACCATGCAGCTGCAGCGCGGCGCCGCCAACATCGCGGTGCGCGGCCCCTGCGACATCACGCCGGTCATCATCCGCTGCGAGCCGCGGGGCCTCACCAAGGGCACGCCCTGGTGGAAGGTGCCCGAAAAGCCCATGCACTACTTCATCCGCGTCGAGGACGACATCCACGTGTCGTCCCAGGACGTGGACGCGGGCGAGGCGGCGAAGGCCGCGCGCCAGCTCACCACCCGTCTGCACGACCATTTCTCCAGGGGGAGCCAGGGCCATGTTGGAGCTTGAGCAGGAAATCAAGCGTCTGGTCATCGAGACACTGAATCTCGAGGACCTCACGCCGGAAGACATCGATCCCGCCGCGCCGCTGTTCGTCGAGGGGCTGGGGCTCGACTCCATCGACGCCCTGGAGCTGGGGCTCGCGTTGCAGAAGTCCTATGGCGTCGTGCTGGCGAGCGACTCCAAGGAGAATCGCCGTCACTTCGCCAGCGTTCGAGCACTCGCGGATTTCGTCAGCACCCACCGCACCCGGTCCTGAAGCTCCCTTTCAAAAAACCAAGCGAGGAAACCACCCCCATGACCAAGCACGAGCTGTTCGAGCGCCTGAGCGCCATCCTCCAGGAAACCTTCGACATCGAGCCGTCCCGCATCATCCCGGAGGCGCGGCTGCACGACGACCTGGACATCGACAGCATTGACGCCATCGACCTGCTGGTGCGCCTGAAGCCGGTGGCCGGCCAGCGCGTTCCGCCGGAGGTGTTCCGCTCGGTGCGCACGCTGCAGGACGTGGTGGACGCGCTCTACGGGCTGCTCGGCAGCGACTCCGCCGCGGCGTGAAGCGTCTGCGTCCGGTGCTGTTGGGGCTCGTGAGCCTCGCCTACCCGCCGCTCGTCTATCTGGGCCTGGGCCACTTCGAGCCCCGCTGGATGGCGCTGCCCCTGGCGGCCATGGCGGTGGTGCGCGCGGTGGCCACGCGGGAGAAGATGTGGCTCGCGGCCGCCGTGGGCGCGCTGGTGCTCGCGGGCTCCAGCATGCTGGGCAACCACGCGCTGCCCCTGAAGCTCTATCCGGTGCTGGTGAACGCGGTGCTGCTCACCGTATTCCTCACCAGCCTGGTGTATCCGCCCAGCGTCATCGAGCGCCTGGCGCGGCTCCGGGAGAAGGACCTGCCGCCGTCGGGCGTGGCCTACACGCGCCGGGTGACGCAGGTGTGGTGCGGCTTCTTCGTCCTCAACGGCGCGCTCGCGTTCACCACGGCGCTCTTCGCGAGCGACGCGACCTGGGCGCTCTACAATGGCCTCATCGCCTACGGCCTCATGGGCCTGCTGTTCGCGGGCGAGTGGGTGGTGCGGCAGCGGGTGCGCGCACGGCACGCCCATGGCTGAGCCGCTCGCACTCGAACACCTCCTCGCCCACGGCCGTCCTTCCGGGCACCCCGTGGCCCGGAGTGAGGACGGCATGCGGGACTTCGGCGCGCTCCGCGCCAGGGTCGCCGGCTGGCTCGCGGCCTTCGCGGCGCACGGCGGCCAGCGCTACGCCCTCTTCACCGAGGACACCTTCGACTTCGCCGCCGCGCTGCTGGG
>NZ_JBKGHJ010000442.1:0-7025 GCF_046520365.1 Corallococcus sp. 4LFB | reverse complement strand
CCCTCCGCCGCCCCGCCGGGCCCGCCGCCCGAGGCCCCGTCAGCCCCCCCGCCCGGGTCCGAAACCGGACACCCCGCCCACCAGGCGGCCGCTCCAACCCCCGCCCGCCCGGTGACGCTGGTGGTGGGCGGCGACGTGACGGTGGGCCACCACTACGAGGAGTACTTCGACGACCAGGTGGCCAAGGGGCGGACGCGCGAGGAGATGTTCGCGTACGGCTTCCGCGAGGTGCGGCCCATCGTGGACTCCGGCGACCTGTTCGTCGTGAACCTGGAGTGCCCGTACACGGACAGCACCCAGAAGCTGCCCAAGAACTTCAACTTCCGCGCGCGGCCGGAGCTGGTGAACGTGCTCACCGCGGGGCGCGTGGGCGTGGTGAGCCTGGCCAACAACCACATGATGGACTACGGCGCGCAGGGACTGCTGGACACGCTCACGTCGCTGGAGGCCGCGCGCATCCCCTTCTTCGGCGCGGGGCGCAACCTGGCGGAGGCGCGCCGCCCGGCCGTCGTCACCGTGGGGGGCCTGAAGGTCGCGTTCCTGGGCTACTTCTTCCTGGGCACGCGCAACATCGAGCCCCGGGAGGTCTACGCCACGGACACCACGCCGGGCGTGGCGGGGCACTTCTCCGACGTGGAGGTGATGGAGCGGATGCTGCGCGAGGACATCGCCGCGGCGAAGGCCCAGGCGGACCTGGTGCTGCCCTTCTTCCACTGGGGCATCGAGGGCAACACCACCCCGGAGCCGTACCAGGTGCGCCTGGCGCACGCGGCCATCGACGCGGGGGCGGCGGGGGTGCTGGGCAGCCACCCGCACGTGCTCCAGTCCATGGAGCTGTACCAGGGCAGGCCGGTGGTCTACTCGCTGGGCAACTTCGTGTTCGGCGGGAACTGGAACCCCCGGGACAAGCGCAGCGTCCTGTGGCGGGCGCGCTTCGATTCCACGGGTTATCTCTCCAGTGACGTGCTGCCCCTCAGGACCGACCGCTACCCCGAGTTCCCCGTCCAGCCGGTGCCCGTGACGGGTGCCGAGGCCGAAGGGGTGATGACGCTGCTGCGCACCGCGTCGCAGGGGACGCCGGGGCTGGAGCGGATGCTCCCGGCGTTGGAAGCGCTGGACGCGGAGGGAGCAGGGAGCCCACCGCCCCCCTCCTCCAGTGTGAGAGGGGGGCAGTAGCTTCCGGCACTACTTGTTGTTGCGCTGGCCGCGCTTGAAGCGCGTGCGGCGGCGCTTGAGCTGCGCCTTCCGGGTCTTGGCGCGGTTCTTCAGCTTCTTCTTGGAACGATTCCCCTTCTGTGCGGCCATGTGAAGGACTCCGTGTTGAGCGTGATTCGAGCCGCACCGGGCGGCGACGGGGGCCGTTCTTACATGCCGCTGCCCGCACGGCCAAGGTTTTCCTTGACGCCCAGGGCCCTTGCCACGGAGCGCCCAAAGGGGCAAGACGCCCCGGGAACCACGCATGATTGACAAACTGGAAGAGGTCGAGCGCCGCTTCGAGCGGCTCACGGCCGACCTGTCGAACCCCGATATCCTCGCCGACACGGCGAAGCTCCAGAAGGTGTCCAAGGAGCGCGCCGCGCTGGAGAAGCTCGTGGAGACGTTCCGCGGCTACCGCAAGGTGCTGGCGGACCTCAACGAGGTGGAGGCGTGGCTGTCCAGCGCCGACCCCGACGAGAAGGCCTACGCCAAGGAGGCCCTGCCCGGCCTGAAGGCGCAGCGCGAGGAGCTGGAGTCGTCGCTGAAAATCCTCCTGCTGCCCAAGGACCCCAATGACGAGAAGAACGTCATCCTGGAGATCCGCGCGGGCGCGGGCGGCGACGAGGCGGCCCTCTTCGCGGAAGAGGTCATGCAGATGTACCTGCGCTACGCGGACCGCCGGGGCTGGAAGGCGGACATCCTGGACATGAGCGCGGGCAACGCCGGCGGCGTGAAGGACGCCACGGTGACGCTGTCCGGCGACGCGGTGTTCAGCAACCTGAAGTACGAGTCCGGCGTGCACCGCGTCCAGCGCGTGCCGGCCACGGAGACGCAGGGCCGCATCCACACCTCCACCATCACCGTGTCGGTGATGCCGGAGGCGGAGGACGTGGACGTGCAGATCAACCCGGCGGACATCGAGATGCAGGTGATGCGCTCCACGGGCGCCGGCGGCCAGAGCGTCAACACCACGGACTCCGCGGTGCGCCTCATCCACAAGCCCTCCGGCATCGTGGTGAAGTGCCAGCAGGAGAAGAGCCAGGGGAAGAACCGCGCCATGGCCCTGCGCATGCTGCGCGCGAAGCTCTACGACATGGAGCAGGAGCGCATCCGCAACGAGCGCGACTCCATGCGCCGCGGCCAGGTGGGCACGGGCGACCGCAGCGAGAAGATCCGCACCTACAACTTCCCGCAGGACCGGCTCACCGACCACCGCATCGGCCTCACCGTGCACAACCTGCCGGCCATCATGGTGGGCAACGTGGACGAGGTGATCACGGCCTGCCGCACGCACTACCAGGCGGAGGCCCTCAAGGCGCAGACGGGCGGCGGGCGGCCCCCCAGCGAATCATGAGCGACGTCTGGACCATCCGCCGGATCCTCACCTGGACGACGGGGCACTTCGAGAAGCGCGGGGTGGACGCGCCCCGGCTCACGACGGAGATATTGCTCGCGCACGTGCTCAAGACGGGCCGCGTGCGCCTGTACGTGGACCTGGACCGGCCGCTGTCCAAGGACGAGCTGGCCGCCTTCAAGGCGCTCATCGAGCGCAGGATGGCGGGCGAGCCCACGAACTACCTGACGGGCACGAAGGAGTTCTACAACCGCCCGTTCAAGGTGGACGCGCGCGTGCTCATCCCCCGGCCGGAGACGGAGCTGCTGGTGGAGGCGGTGCTGCACTCGGTGCCCAGGGACGCCCCCAGCCGCGTGCTGGACGTGTGCACGGGCTCCGGCTGCATCGCCATCAGCGTGGCGGCGGAGCGGCCCCAGGCGACGGTGCTGGCCACGGACCTGTCCAAGGACGCGTGCGCGCTGGCCCATGAGAACGCGCAGGCCCTGGGCGTGGCCGAGCGCGTGAGCGTGCTGGAGGGCGACCTCTTCGCGCCCCTCCCCCCGGGCGAGACGTTCCGCGTGGTGGTGTCCAACCCGCCGTACATCGACTCGGGCGACATCGCCGGGCTGTCCGCCGAGGTGCGGCGCGAGCCCCGGCTGGCGCTGGACGGCGGGCCGGACGGGCTCACCGCGCTCCGGCGCGTGATTCAGGGCGCGCGGCGGGTGCTGGAGCCTGGCGGCCTGCTTGCATTGGAGATGGGTGAGACCCAGGGCAGCGCCGTCCTGGAGCTCCTGCGCGCCGCGGGGTACGTGGACGCGCGCGTGGAGAAGGACCTGGAGCGGCGTGAACGCATGGCGTTCGGGACACAGCCCGCGGCCTGAGGGCCACGGGCGTGCGGCCCGGCAGCAGCACCGCAGGAAGGCACGGGAGAGACATGGACAAGATCGTCATGAAGGGTGGCACCGCGCTGCACGGCGAGGTGGAGGTCTCCGGCGCGAAGAACGCGGCGCTGCCCATCCTGGCCTCCGCGCTGCTGGCGGACGGAACCACCACCTTCCGCAACGTGCCGGACCTGGCGGACGTGGCCACGATGCTGGAGGTGCTGCGCACCATGGGCTGCGAGGCCGAGCGGCTCACCGGCAGGAAGGCGGACACCTGTGAAATCAGCATCGAGGGGGACATCACCCCGGAGGCCCCCTACGACCTGGTGAAGACCATGCGCGCCAGCGTCCTGGTGCTGGGGCCGCTCGTCGCGCGCTTCGGCCGCGCGCGCGTGTCCATGCCGGGCGGGTGCGCCATTGGCGCGCGGCCCATCGACCAGCACCTGAAGGGGCTCAAGGCGCTGGGCGCGGACATCCACCTGACCGAAGGCTACGTGGAGGCCCGGGCGAAGCAGCTCAAGGGCGGCATGGTGAACTTCGACGTCATCACCGTCACCGGCACGGAGAACGTGATGATGGCGGCGGTGCTCGCCAAGGGCCGCACGGTGATGGAGAACTGCGCGCGCGAGCCGGAGGTGGAGGAGCTGGCGCGGGTGCTCAACAAGATGGGCGCCAGGGTGGAGGGGGCGGGCACGTCCGTCATCACCATCGAGGGTGTGGACGCCCTCAACCCGGTGGACCACGCCATCCTCCCGGACCGCATCGAGGCGGGCACGCTGCTGGTGGCGGCGGCCATCAGCGGGGGCAACGTGCTGGTGAAGCACGCACGGCCCGAGCACCTGGACGCGGTCCTGGACAAGCTGCGGGAGGCCGGCTGCACCCTCACGGTGGAGGACGGCGGCATCCGCTGCAAGGCGCCCAGGACGCTCAAGTCCGTGAACATCACCACCACGGAGCACCCGGGCTTCCCCACGGACATGCAGGCGCAGCTGATGGCGCTGATGACGGTGAGCCACGGCACGTCCGTCATCTCCGAGAACATCTTCGAGAACCGCTTCATGCACGTGCCGGAGCTGCACCGGCTGGGCGCGGACATCACCATCCAGGGGCACACGGCGGTGGTGAAGGGCGTGAAGGGGCTCAGCGGGGCGCCCGTGATGGCCACCGACCTGCGCGCCAGCGCGTCGCTCATCCTGGCTGGCCTGCGGGCCGACGGCCACACCGAGGTCAGCCGCGTCTACCACCTGGACCGCGGGTACGAGCGGCTGGAGCGCAAACTGCGGGGCCTGGGGGCGGACATCCGCCGCGTGAAGCAGCGCGCCTGAGCGTCGGCCTGAGCCTGGGGGGCTGGTAGACGGCGCGTTGCCAACAGAAGCGGCGGCACGGGTTGCATCCCAATTTTTGTGCGACCTATCATTCTCCATTCACCGGGGAGCCCCAGTGCTCCCCCCTTCAGGAGAACGAGCCGCCCCATGAATTGCCCCGGTTGCAACGCCGAAATGACTGATCTCGAGGGAGATCACGAGACGTTGCGGGAATGTAAAGAGTGCGGCGGCTTGTGGGTCAACGTCGCGGATCTGAACCGGATCCTCCTCCACAACAACCTTCCCGGCCTGGAGGGACAGGGCGGCAAGATGGACGCCGACGCCCTGACAGGCCAGTGCCCCGACTGCCAGGTGGACCTCGTCCGCTACGTCGGCGGGGACCGGCATCACCCCCTGCAGTTCGACACCTGCGAGTCGTGCGGGGGCATCTTCCTCGAGTCGGAGTTCGCTGACGCGGCCGACACCGCCGCGGCGGAGAAGAAGATCATCGAGTTCTTCCGCGCCTTCAGCAGCAAGCAGAAGGCCAAGGCCGCCATCTAGGCCACGGCCCGGGCCCTCACGTCGGCCCGGGCGCCCTCACGGCTGGCTGCGGAAGGCGCTCCCCCACTCCTCGGGGAGCGTCCCGTCCAGCGACAGCGCGGCGGCCGCCTTCGGCCCCTCGCCGGCCGGGGTCCGCTCGAAGCGGGCGGACACCTTGCCCTTCTTCGGGATGTCCAGCGTCACCCGGTTGCCGGACACGCTGTAGGTGCCGCTGACGACGGTGGTGGGCTCGGGCGTCTCCAGGGGCTCCAGGGAGAAGCGCCAGGTGCCGTCCACGAAGAAGGAGAGGAAGCGCTCCGGCGCGCCCTCGTGGCCGCCGAACCACGTGCCCACGAGCGGGGCCACGCGCGCGTCGTACTTGTAGCGGGTGGCGAGCGCGGGCCCGTTGAGGGGCTTGCCGCCCGAGTACAGGACGACGTCCGTGAGGCACACCGGGGCGTCCTCCCTGGCGCCGGGGAAGCGGTCCGTCACCTCCAGGGTGAAGCGCGCGCCGAAGAGCGGCTGGGACAGGGGCACGGCCTGCAGGCCGCGCTTGTCCTGCACGGTGACGCTGCGGGACGCGTCCACGCTGGTGAGGGTGAACTTGCGCACGCGGCCGTGGGCCTTGAACGCGTCGCGGGACGTGCCCTCGCCGGTGTAGACGCGCACCTCGTCCAGGGTGACGGGCTCCTTGAAGCCGATGAAGACGGGGGCGGGCTTCTCCCCTTCCGCGCACCAGGCGGTGGTGTCCCGGCCATCCAGCAGGTTGAGGGGCACGTAGTGGTCCGGGCGCGCCTCCTTCTGCACCCAAGCCTCCGCCTGGGCATAGCCGGGCGCGGCGGGTGCGGCGGCGAGGACGGACGGGGAAGCGAGGAGCAGGGAGGCCAGGGACAGGCGTCGCATGGGGCGCATCTTGGATCGTCCCCACCCCGGGGCTCCAGTCCGGGTGTGTCCCTTCCGCCGTCACCAGACCTCGCGGCGGGCCGCGACGGGGGCCCGGGCGTTCTCCAGCGGACGTCCGGGGGCGCGGATGAAAGCGGCCGCCGGGGGTTGGGGGTGCTTGACACCCGGACACGCCCAGGCCGACAAGGCGGACCGACCGAGGAGGAAGACGTGATGCGACGTTGGGGCTGGGTCTGTGTGCTGGGGTGGATGGGGGTGGCCGCGTGCAAGAAGGACGTGCCGGCGGAAGCGCCGGACGCGGGCGCGGTGGAGACGGGCCCCTCCGCCCTCACGGAGCAGGAGCCCAACGAGCGGCCCGACCAGGCGCTGGCCGTCACGCGCGACAGCGTGGTGACGGGAGGGCTGGCGGCGGAGCCCAACAAGCTGGACGAGGACTGGTACCGGCTGGCCCCCGGCGCCCCGCGCATCGCGGACGTGACGGTGACGGGCCTGCCCGGCGGGGACGTGAAGCTGGACGTCTACGACCAGGACCGCAACCGGCTGGTGGGGGTCAACAGCGAGGGCGAGGGCAAGGGCGAGCGCCTTCCCAACCTCTACGTGGAGCAGGAGCGCTGGCTGGTGGTGTCGCCCGCGCGCAAGGGCATGGGCGGGGCGTACACGCTGGAGGTGAAGTACCGCCAGCCCAACGACGGGGAGGAGCGCGAGCCCAACGACCGCGCCGTGGACGCCGCCGCGCTGCCGCTGGGGCAGACGGTGACGGCGTTCCTGGGGCACTCGGGGGATGAGGACTGGTACCGGGTGGAGCTGCCCGGTCCCGGCACGCCCGAGGAGGTGCCGGCGGAGCAGGACAGCGGCGCGCCCGCTCCG
>NZ_JBKGHJ010000441.1:0-7059 GCF_046520365.1 Corallococcus sp. 4LFB | reverse complement strand
GCCGGCCAGGTGCAGGGCCCGCACGTAGCGCGCGGCCGCGACCAGGTCCTCGCCCGCCAGCCGCTCCACGTCCTGGAGCTGGACGCCCTCCGGCAGCCACACGCGGCCCTCCTTCCGGTCCTGCCGCGCGTCCTTGAGGATGTTGACCAGCTGGAGCCCCTCTCCGAACAGCGGGGCCAGCGAGCGCAGGTTCGGCGCGTACGGCGCGAGGCGCGGATCCAGGACGAACAGGTCCGTGAGCAGCTCGCCCACCAGCCCCGCCACGATGTAGCAATAGTCACGCAGGGACTGGAGCGACCCCAGCCGCAACAGCCCGCTTTCGGAGGCGCCGGCCAGCACCTGCCCCATTCCCTGCACCGTCTTCAGCACGAAGTGGCGCAGGATGGCGCCGGCCTCCGGGCGCAGCGCGTCCAGGCTCGCCAGCAGCGTGGGGGTGCTCGCGAGCAGGTCCAGGTAGCCCGCGTTCTCGCTGGGACGGCGCGCCAGCCACTGGCGCGACAGCGCCTCGGCGTCCACGCCCGGGGTCTCCTGGAGCAGCGACGCGAAGGCGGCCAGGGCCTCCCGCCGCTCGTCGCGCGTCCAGGGGGCGGCGTCCTCCAGCGTGTCGGCGACGCGCAGCAGCAGGTAGCCCAGGCCCACCTCGCGGCGCAGCGGCTCCTCGAGCAGCGGGATGGCGAGCGCGAACGTGCGGCTGGTCCGCTCCAGGAAGTCCGCCAGTTCGTCATCCCGGAACGGCAGGGCCGTCGCGGTGGGGGCGTCACTCAAGGAACCGTCCTCCGGGCACGGGCGCGACGTTGCCGCCCGGGGGCCCTCACTGCCACAAGCCACCCACCGACACACGCGAGAACATGCGGGCCCGGCGCGAGGGGGCCCCGGCGGACACGGGTTCCCGGATTCCCGCGCTCTGGCCGGCCCGGGAGCCGCGCACCGGGGATTCCGGTGCACGGGGGGCACGGCGGGGGGCCTCAGGGCGCCGGAGCGACCGTCGGCTTCGGGGCCGCGGGCTGCACGGGCTGAGCCGGCGGCGTGGGGGGCACGGGCTGGGCCGCGGCGGCGGGCTTCGGCGCCGGCTTCTCGTGCGACTCCAGCATCTTGCCGTTGTCGGCCGCGATGCGGCGGTACCACGCGTCCGGGTAGCGCGGGTGGCCCACCTTGCCCGTGGCGTCGCGCACGTTGCCGTCGATGTACTTCACGAGCATCTGCTCGCCCAGCTTGCGCCAGCGCGCGTGGACCTTGTCGCCCTGCTGCATGGAGTACTCGGTGAGGTACTGGCGGGCCTGCTCCGGCGTCCGCTTGTAGAGCACCTGCGCGATGCTCTCCACGTTGGGCTGATCCGCCAGGAACTGGCCCTCCAGGTCCCCCTGCGCCTTCTGCACGTCGACGATCATGTCGCTCCAGCGCCCGTAGGCCTGGTTCGACACCCAGTTGAAGACCCAGAAGGAGGAGTCCCAGGAGAAGTCCCCGCGGCTGGCCACGCCCTGGGCGAAGTTCTTCGGCACCTGCCGGATGCCCGCGTACATGGGCGTGTAGACGGTGGTGAAGGTGTCATCCACGCCGAACCACAGCACCCCGCCGATGGCGTCCGGCAGCGACGCGCGCATCTGCGCGACGAAGGAGAAGCCCGTCTGCTGCGTGGAGATGGCGCGCTCGTGCACGTAGCTCTTGCCGTCCACGTCCCACGTCATCGGGCGCCAGCGGTAGGGCACCGCGTAGGGCCCCGCGCCCACGTCCCTGGACATGTCCAGCGGCGTGCCCTCGAAGTGGTCGCGCATGAGCGCCATGGCGTCCTGCACGGACACCTTCTTGTCCGGCTTCACCCACAGGGGCAGGCGCTTCGTCGTGTCCGCGCCGTCCGCGTACTCCACGCCCAGCTTCAGGGACGGGGCCGCGCGGCGGAAGATGCTCCACACGCGCGCCTCGCTGAAGCGCTGCCCGCCGAAGTCCAGCGGGTGGTACGTGTCCGCGAAGCTGAAGTCCTTGTCCGCGCCCTTGTACCAGCCCTTCGCGCGCGCGAAGGTGATGACGTCCGGCGAGTACAGCGTGGTGCCGCTGTCGTTGAGCGGGAACTGGCGGATGCGCGACTGGTTGGCGTGCGCGGAGATGTAGCCGTCCGGCAGCTTGCGGGCCACCCACACCGCGCCCTTCTGCCCCTCGCCCTTGCCAATCATCTCCAGAATCCACGCCTCCTTCGGGTCGGCGATGGAGAACGTCTCGCCGGTGGAGGCGTAGCCGTGCTCGGCGACCAGGTCCGTCATCACCTGGATGGCCTCGCGGGCCGTCTTCGCGCGCTCCAGCGCGATGTAGATGAGCGACCCGTAGTCGATGAGGCCCGCGGGCCCCTCCAGCTCCTTGCGGCCCGTGAAGGTGGACTCGCTGATGGAGAGCTGGTGCTCGTTCATGTTGCCCACCACGGAGTACGTGGCGGCCGGCTGCTTGATGCGGCCCAGGAACTTGCCGGAGTCCCACTCCACGACGTCGCGCATGGCGCCGGCCGCGTGGCGCCGCGCGGGCGTGTAGTACAGCTCGCCGTACAGCTCGTGCGCGTCCGCCGCGTAGGTGATGAACGTGGAGCCGTCCGTCGTGGCGCCCTTCGTCACCAGCATGCTGGTGCAGGCGTCCGCGAGACGGGGGCCACGAGCACCGCCGTCAGCGGCAGCGCGGTGAGGAGGGTCGAAGGGAATCGGTTCATGGCGGCGCAATCTAGCAGGACCGCCGCCCGCTGCCCGCCCGGACAGGCCGCCCGGCCCTCGGGCACCCGGGCCCCCGCCGCGCGGGCGCCATGCGGGAAGCCGATGGCCGCCGAGCGCCGCGCTACTTCCCGGCCCTCACGCGCGATGGCAGCCGCCGCACCGGGACGCTAGGGTTGGCGCTTCCCGCCCCGGGGCCCTCCGGCCCCAGGGCTCTCCCTGGAGGAAGCCGTGACGGAGATCGTGGTGGGCCTGGTGGTGTTCTTCGTCCTCACGGTCGTGCTCGGCCCCGCCCTGTGGAGCTCCCGCATCTGGTGGAGCAAGGCGGACCGCGAGCAGGTGAAGGACAAGCACGGCCGCCCCCGCAAGGACGCGAAGGACGCGTAGGGGCGGCCGCTCGCGGTGCCTGGAGGCTACTCGTCGTTCTGCCGCAGCGCGGCCAGGACGTTGAGGTCCTCCAGCGTGGTGGTGTCCTGCGTGGACTGCTTGCCCGCGGCCACGTCGCGCAGCAGCCGGCGCATGATCTTCCCGGAGCGCGTCTTGGGCAGCCCTTCCGCGAAGCGGATCTCATCCGGCCGCGCGATGGCGCCAATCTCCTTGCCCACGTGCACCGCCAGCTCCTTCTTGAGCGCGTCCGAGGGAGCGTTGCCCTGCTTGAGCGTCACGAAGGCCACGAGCGCCGTGCCCTTCAGGTCGTCCGGGCGGCCCACGACGGCGGCCTCGGACACCTTCGGGTGCGCCACGAGCGCGCTCTCCACCTCCGCGGTGCCCAGGCGGTGGCCCGCGACGTTCACCACGTCGTCCACGCGGCCCATCAGCCAGAAGTAGCCGTCCGCGTCCGTGCGCGCGCCGTCGCCGGTGAAGTACATGCCGGGCAGCTCGCTGAAGTACGTGTTCACGTACCGCTCCGGGTCCCCGTACACGCTGCGCAGCATGGACGGCCAGGGCTTCGTCACGAAGAGCAGCCCGCCCTGCCCCTTCGGCACGCGATTGCCTTCGCGGTCCAGAATCTCCGCGTGGATGCCGGGCAGCGGGAGGGTGGCGGAGCCGGGCTTGGTGGGCGTCGCGCCGGGCAGCGGGGAGATCATGATGCCGCCCGTCTCCGTCTGCCACCACGTGTCCACCACGGGGCAGCGCCCCCCACCGATGACGTCGCGGTACCACATCCACGCCTCGGGGTTGATGGGCTCGCCCACGCTGCCCAGGAGGCGCAGCGAAGTCAGGTCGTGCTGCTTCACCGGCGCGTCGCCCAGGCGCATGAAGGCGCGGATGGCGGTGGGCGCGGTGTAGAGGATGGTGGCCTTGTAGCGCGCGATGATGTCCCAGAAGCGGTCCGGCCCCGGCTGCGTGGGCGCCCCTTCGTAGATGATGGTGGTGACGCCGTTCATCAGCGGGCCGTAGACGACGTACGTGTGGCCCGTCACCCAGCCCACGTCCGCAGTGCACCAGTAGACGTCCTCGTCGCGCAGGTCGAACACCCAGCGCGTGGTGAGCGACGCGCCCAGCGCGTAGCCGGCCGTGGTGTGCAGCACGCCCTTGGGCTTCCCGGTGGAGCCGGACGTGTAGAGGATGAACAGCGGGTGCTCGCTCTCCACCCACTCCGGCTCGCAGGTGTCGGACTGGCCCTTCACCAGCGCGTCCCACGCCACGAACTTCGGTCCCTCGGGCAGCTTTCCGTCACCGGTGCGCGTGAGGAGACGACCTTCTCGATGCTGGGGGCGTTGGGGAGCGCGGCCTCCACGTTCTTCAGCAGCGGCACCACCGCGCCCTTGCGCCAGCCGCCGTCCGCGGTGAGCAGCACCTTCGCGCCCGCGTCCTTCATGCGGTCCTGGAGCGCCTCCGCGGAGAAGCCGCCGAACACCACCGAGTGCACCGCGCCCAGCCGCGCGCACGCGAGCATCGCGACGGCGGCCTCCGGCACCATGGGCAGGTAGATGCCCACGCGGTCGCCCTTCTTCACCCCCAGCGACTTGAGGCCGTTGGCCAGCCGGTTCACCTGCTGGGACAGTTCTCCGTAGGTGATGGCGCGGCGGTCGCCCGGCTCGCCCTCGAAGAGGATGGCGGGCTTGTCCTTCAACTTCGGCAGGTGCCGGTCCAGGCAGTTGTAGGCGAGGTTGGTCTTGCCCTCGACGAACCAGCGCGCGTGGGGCGGCTTCCAGTCCAGCACCGTCTGGAAGGGCTCCTTCCAGTAGAGCTCCTCGCGGGCGCGGTCCCCCCAGTACCTGTCCGGATCCTTCGCGGCCTCGTCCCACAGCCGCTGGTAGTCCTGCATGCCGCGGATGTGGGCCCGCTCGGAGAACTCCCTGGGCGGGGGGAAGACGCGGGACTCGGTCAGGACCGAGACGATTTCGTGGGTGTTGGCCATGGGCGTCCCTCAGCTGGAGCGTGGGAACAGCGCTCCTGTTCTAGGAAGCCCACCCCACTATCTCAAGGGTTCCCTTCGCAGCGGGTGTTCCCCTGAACGCCGTCGAAGCGGAACCACAGCTCGCAGGTGCAGGCGGTGTTGTTGTTGGCGTCGTAGGCGAGCCGCAGTTGCCCACTGAACTCGGTGGCGCACCGCGTGGTCGCGTCCAGGTGCACCTGGACCTGGTCGAGCAGGCACTCGGTGTCCCCGTCCACGGTGGTGCTGACGTTGGCCACGCTGCCGTCGGCGGTGAAGCCCTCGCCCTCCTCCAGGAAGTAGCCGAGCAGCTGCATGTTCTGCACGCCGAAGTCCGCGCGCACCACGCGTCCGGAGATCTGCAGGCTCAGCTGGAGGTTGCCCTGGAACGTCTCCAGCAGCCCGCAGTCGTCGCGCAGCGTCTCCGTGGGGATGAGCTCGTACTCGCCCTCGTTCTGGCTGTAGGGCAGGCAGCCCGCCAGGGTGGAGGCCACGAGGGCGGTGAGGCAGAGGCGTCGCAGGGTAGACACGGCACGCACCATCGCCCACGGGAGACATCCGGAACGGGCGCTTGCCGGGGGGCTTTGGGTAGAGTGCGACGCCATGCCTGAATACCGCAACCCCAAACCCACCGTGGACTGCATCATCGAGCTGTCCGGCGAGCGCATCGTGCTCATCCGCCGCGCGAACCCACCGGTGGGCTGGGCGCTGCCGGGCGGCTTCGTGGACGAGGGCGAGCCCCTGGACAAGGCGGCCATCCGCGAGGCCAAGGAGGAGACGGGCCTGGACGTCGAGCTTACGGAGCAGTTCTTCAGCTACTCGGATCCGAAGCGGGACCCGCGCCTGCACACCATCTCGACGGTGTTCATCGCGAAGGCGACGGGGGAGCCGGTGGGCGCGGACGACGCGGCGGAGGCGAGGACGTTCACCCTGGACGCGCTGCCCCAGGACCTGTGCTTCGACCACGGCACCATCCTGTCGGACTACCTGACCTACAAGCGCACCGGGAAGCGCCGCAAGCTGTAGGCGGACGCGGGCCTTCTCGGATGCACTACCTGTTCGTCCTCCTGGCGCTCGGGGCGCTGCTCATCGTGCATGAGCTGGGGCACCTGGTGGCCGCGCGCCTGCTGGGCGTGCGCGTGCCGCGCTTCACCGTGGGCTTCGGGCCGCCGCTCCTGTCGTTCCGGCTGGGCGGGACGCAGTTCGTGCTGGGCGCGGTGCCGCTGGGCGCGTCCGCGAACCTGCAGGGGATGAACCCGCACCGCTCCGCGGAGGAGGACACGTCCGGGTTCGGCACGCTGGGGCCGCTCAAGCGGATGGCCATCATCCTCGCGGGGCCGCTGGCGAACTACGCGGTCGCGGTGGGGCTGTTGTTCGCGCTGTATTCGTCCGGCACGCACGTGGTGGTGCCGCTGACGGTGGGCACGGTGCTGCCGGGCTCGGAGGCGGCGCGGGCGCAGCTCTTGCCGGGGGACCGGCTGGTGGGGGTGGACGGCAGGCCGCTGGGGAACTGGTCGGACTTCGTCACGCGGGTGGCGGACGGGGTGGGCGGCTCGCTGGCGCTCTCGGTGGACCGGCACGGAGAGCCGCGCACGGTGACGGTGCGGCCCCGGGCGGACGAGCACGGCACGGGGCGCATCGGCGTGAGCCAGCAGTACGTGTTCCGCGAGCACGCGCCCGGCGAGGCGTTCAGGCAGTCGCTGGTGCACACCGGGCGCGTGGCGTCCGAGGCGCTGTCCACGCTGGTGGCGATGGTGCGTGGGCCGCAGGTCGCGGGCCGGGCCGGGCCGGGCGCGCTGATGCGCCAGGAGTCCTCCGACGTCGCGTCGTCCACGGCGTCCGGGGTGGATGCGCTGGTGCGCGCGCTGGTGGCGGCCTCCGTGGCGCTGGCCATGCTGACGCTGGTGCCGGTGCCGGGCCTGGATGGCGGCCGGGTGCTGCTGCTCGCCATCGAGGCGGTGAGCGGACGGCGCATCCCGCCGCGCGTGGAGA
>NZ_JBKGHJ010000440.1:0-7067 GCF_046520365.1 Corallococcus sp. 4LFB | reverse complement strand
CGACGTGGGCGAGGCGCGCACCCTGCCCCGCCGCGTTGTTGGCGCCGGAGTTGGAGGCGCGCGGCGGCGGCGCGGAGACGGGCTCCACGGCGGGCGCGGAGGGCGCCACCGCCGGGATGTTGGTCATGCTCTGCGTGGGCACCGGGGACGGGCCGCTGTAGCCCGCCTCGATGGCCGCCAGCATGCCGTCCGGCGCGCGGATGTCCGCGTACTCAGCCAGGCGCTGCTTCTCGCGCTCGACCTCCTCGGCGAACGTGGACTTCATGTACTGCATGAGGTCCTTGCGGCCGAAGATGGAGTCGCTCGTCAGCAGGAAGCGCTGCAGGTCGTCGCCCAGCTCGCTGGCGTACTGGTAGCGCTCCTCCACGTCCTTCGCGAGCGACTTGAGGACGATGCGCTCCAGCGCCTCCGGGATGCGCCGGTTGTACGTGGACGGCGACGGCACCTCCGCCTTGCGCACCTTCTCCAGCACGGAGAAGTCGCTGTCGCCCACGAAGAGGCGCTCGCCGGTGAGCATCTCGTAGAGGCACACGCCAATGGCGAACACGTCCGAGCGGCGGTCCAGCGGCAGGCCGCGGATCTGCTCCGGGCTCATGTAGCCGAACTTGCCCTTGAGGATGCCGGCCTGCGTCTTGGTCGCCTTGCCCGCCGCCTTCGCGATGCCGAAGTCGATGACCTTGACCTCGCCCTCGAAGGACACGAGCACGTTCTGCGGCGAGATGTCGCGGTGGACGATGTTGAGCTCGCGCCCCATCCCGTCCTTCTTGCGGTGGGCGTAGTCCAGGCCCTCGCACATCTTCGCCACGCAGAAGGCGACGAGCGGCACCGGCGCCGGCTCACCCTTCTTCCGGCAGCGGTCGAAGATGGCCCGCATGTCCTTGCCGGGGATGTACTCCATCGAGATGAAGTAGCTGCTGGCGATCTGCCCCAGCTCGTAGATCTGCGCGATGTTGGCGTGGGTCAGCTGGACGCTGATCTTCGCCTCGTCGATGAACATCGAGATGAATTCTTCATCTTCGGCGATGTTCGGCAGGATGCGTTTGATGGCGACGAGCCGCTCGAAGCCACTGGCGCCGAACTGTTTGCCGCGCCAGACCTCCGCCATGCCGCCGATGTTGACGCGGTCCAGGAGGAGATACTTCCCGAACGGGATGGGTTGCCGCTTCGGTTGAGAGGTCGTCACTGTGTGTGGGGGTCGAGTCCTTGCAGGGAGCCTATCGATCGCGGCTCCGAAGGGTCAACCGCGCACGCGGACCTATTTCCGCCCGCTTGCCCTCCAGGCAACCCGGATTCAAGGCGAAGCGGAGGTCGCGGCGCCCCCATCCATCACCGTGGGCATCTCCAGGTCGATGCCCGGCATGACGTCATTCTCCTCTGGGACCTGGGCGTGCAGGGCGGCGGATCGCGGCTCGCCCCGCACGGAGAGCACGGCCGGCGCACCAAAACGCACCTCGGCGGGCAGCCCGACCAGGGTCACCCAGGCCTGCTTGCCGTCCCTGGCCACACAGTACAGCAGCGT
Source organism: Corallococcus sp. 4LFB (assembly GCF_046520365.1). Classification (NCBI taxonomy): domain Bacteria; kingdom Pseudomonadati; phylum Myxococcota; class Myxococcia; order Myxococcales; family Myxococcaceae; genus Corallococcus; species Corallococcus sp. 4LFB. The sequence goes on along the minus strand of NZ_JBKGHJ010000440.1, from coordinate 5,548 downwards.
GCCGGGCCGCGTGCCGGACGCGTCGCGGACGGGGCCCTCGCAGCCGGTGCGCACCTGGAGTGTGTAGGCCGGCACCGGCACGCCGCGCTCCAGGTAGGGCGGCGCGCCCAGCGCGTCCACGAGGGGCTGGAGCACCTGCTCGCGGGAGGGAACGGCCTCCTCGGTGGCCAGCTTCTGGGCCTCGGCCTGGAAGCGCCGCAGCGCCACGGCGCCCAGTTCCGGCGAGTCCAGCGGCGTCTTCCCCTCCACCAGCACCAGGTCCAGGAAGAGCGCGACCACGAGCAGGATGGGCAGGAGCCGGTAGCCCTTGAAGCCCTCCGGCTTCTTGCGAAGCAGCCCCGAGAGGAAGACGGCCAGCCCCACCCCGGAGAGCCCCAGCACGACGCTCGTGCGCACGACGGACGGCGGCGCCAGCAGCGCGGAGACCTCCGCGGTCCGGGCGCGCAGGGCATCCGCGAGGTCGCCCCCGTAGATCCACCCGAGCGCCCCCAGGCACACGACGTTGGCCAGGAGCGTCTTGCGCGAAGGGCCGCTCATCCCGCCAGCGTCCTGGCCGGGTCCGTGGCGGCGGCGCGGCGGCTGGGGAAGTAGGCCCCGGCGAGCGCGGCCACGAGCCCCAGCAGCACCCCGCCCAGCACCACCGCCGCCGGGAAGGAGAAGAAGCTCTCCGGCTTGAAGGGGAAGTTGGGCAGGTAGCCCTTCGCGAGCCGGTCCACGAGGAGGGCCAGCAGCAGCGCCGCCGCAGTTCCCGCCGCGCCGCCCAGCACGCCCACCACGCCGGCCTCCGCCAACACGATGGCGCGCACGTCCGCGCGCGAGGCGCCCACCGCCTGCATCACGCCAATCTCCTTCGCCCGCGCACGCACGGACGAGGACATGGCGTGGGCGATGTTCACCGCCGCCAGCACGCAGATGAGGATGGAGAGCAGCGCCAGCGCGGACGTGGTGAGCGCCACCGCCGCGCCCGCGTTCTCCGCCAGCCGGCGCTCCTGATCATCGATTTCGAAGCCCATCCCCTTCACCGCCTCCACCAGCTCCGGGACGCGCGAGGGATCCGCCGCCACCAGCGTGACGCCGGAGTAGCTGTCCGCGTCCGCGCCCGACGCGCGGTTGATGCGCACCGCCGTGTCCAGCGGGATGGTGATGCCCGCGAGCATGGCCCGGTCGGACGCGCCCACCACCTGCGCCTGCTGCGTGGTGGTGGGGCCACCGGACGTGGCCGCCACGTAGGAGCGGTTGAACTCCACCGGGAAGCCGAAGCCGATGAGCATCTCCGCGGACAGCTGCGGCAGCTTGCGCGCGGGCGCGAACGTCTTGTTGTACAGCTCCAGGAGGCGCGTGGAGACGAGCGCGGGGATGGCCTTGCCCTCCCCCGGGTCCTTGAAGTCCTTCGCCTCCGGCAGCCCCACGTCCTTCTGCACGAGGCCGGGGTCCACGCCCACCGCGAGCACCTCCATGCCCATGCGCAGGCGCGAGCCGAAGAAGACGCCGTCGTAGCGCGTGACCGCCGGCACCCGGACGTTCATCTTCCGGTACGTCGTCTCCACGCCGGGCAGCGCGGCCAGCCGCTCCACCGCGGAGGTATCCAACTTGCCGCCGCCCAGCAGGCCCAGCGACACCGCCGGGGGCACCACGTCCACCAGCCGCGAGTCCGTGGGGAAGATGCGCTCGCGGATGACGCGCCCGACGCCCAGCCCCAGGCCCACGAAGAACACCAGCGCGCCCACGCCCATGGCCACGCCGAAGGCGGAGAAGAACGCGCCCTTGCGCTCGCGCGCGAGGGACAACCTCACCAGTCGCGACAGTGCGTCGAACCTCACGGGGCACCTCGCGACGACGCCAGGGCTTCCGGCGCGGGGGATTCCTCCACCAGCCGCGCGTCCTTGAGCCGGAGCACCCGCCGCGCCACCGCGCTCATGCGCTCCTCGTGGGTGACGGTCAGCACCGTGAGCCCTTCTTTGTGCAGCTCCTGGAAGAGCTGGATGACGCCCGCGCCCGTGGCCGCGTCCAGGTTGCCCGTGGGCTCGTCACACAGCAGCAGCTTCGGGCCGCCGAAGAGGGCGCGGGCGATGGCCACGCGCTGGCGCTCGCCGCCGGACAGGCGCACCGGCGCGCGGTCCTGCTTGGAGCCCAGGCCCACGCGCTCCAGGAGCTGCTCGCGCGCCTGCGCCCGTCCGCCGTGGCCGGCCCGAAGTGCGACGGCAAGAGCACGTTCTCCAGCGCGGACAGGTTGGGGATGAGGTGGAAGGACTGGAAGACGAAGCCCACGTGCGTGTTGCGGAAGCGCGCCAGCTCCCGGTCGCGCAGGCCGGTGAGCTTCACGCCGCCCACCTCCACCTGCCCCTGGTAGTGCACGTCCAGGCCGCCCAGCAGGTGCAGCAGCGTGGACTTGCCGCTGCCGGACGCGCCCACCACCGCGACGAAGTCCCCGGCCTCCACGTCCAGCGACACGCCGTCGAGCACGCGCACGCGCGAGCCCTCGCCGTCCTCGTACTCCTTCACGACCTCGCGCGCGCGGATCAAGGCGTGGCCGGGGTGGTGGTCGTGGTGCCTGCGGGCGCGGGCGTCAGCCGCAGGGAGACCTCCGCCTGCAGCGCCTTGTCCTTGCGCGACAGGGCCAGCGTCACCGCGCGCAGGTCGTCCGTGGCGTCCAGCCAGCGCACCGTGGTGGCCTTGATGGCGAAGCCGCCAATGCCCCACGCGGCGGACGGCAGCGCCTTGACGGCGTCCGACAGCCGGCGCAGGTCCAGCAGCACCACCAGCGCGGCGTCCTTGCCCACCGCCTTCAGGTCCTCCGACACGGGGCCCGCGCCGGCCGGCTGCGCGAGCGACGCCAGCGTGGACTCCAGGCGCGCCCGGGGGGCCGCGAGCACCAGCTTGCCGTCCTTCGACAGCGCGAAGTGCGCGCCCTCGCCCGCGCGGTACGACGTCAGGTAGGCCTTCTGGCCGCTCATCTCCGTGGGCTCCACCTTCGCGCCGAAGCCGCCCGCGAAGCCGGGCACCTTGTCCAGCGTGGCCTGCCCCTTCGCCACGTCCTTCACCTCCGCGAGCGCCACCAGGTTGACGAAGCGGAAGGGGTTGGTGCGCCGCAGGTCCAGGTCCGGCATGCCCGAGGACAGGTTGACGGTGGGCGACAGCGACAGCGCGAACACCATGCCCGGCTTGAGGTTGTCCAGCACCTCCGCCTTCACGTCGAAGCCCGCGTTCTGCACCGCGCGCGTCACCTGCGAGCCGGCCAGGTACGGCCACACGCCGTCCAGCTGCGCGGGGTCGCCCCGGTAGCGCGCCACGAGGAAGCTGTCCTGCGGCAGCCAGCCGGTGAGCGACTCGCCGCCCTTGGACTCCAGCGCCGCGAGCGACGCCTGCGTGTCCGGCCACGGCGCGTCCGCGCGCAGCGTCACCGCGCGCTCCTCGATGTGGCCCGTGAAGGTGATGCCCTGCACCGTGCCCGCGGGCAAGAGGCCCGAGCCGCCCGGCAGCCACACGTGGAAGTCGCGGTCGCCGGCGAGCCGCTTGAGCGACGCCTCCAGCACCGGCTCCTTCGCCAGGGACTGCTCCTCCGGCAGCGCCGCCAGCTCCGGCAGCCGCGCCACCGACGCGCCCGCGGACAGGAGCACCAGGTCGTGCTTCAGGAAGAGCATGCCCAGCAGGGGCGTCGTGGAGCCCGGGCGGTTGAACGTGACGAGCCGGCCGGCGTCCACCTTGGTGTCCTGCTCCTCCGTCGCGCCCAGGCGCGTGCGGGCGAAGGTGGCGAAGGTCGTCTTCAGCTTGTCCGCGTCCTTCACGCCAATGACGGACACCGCCTGCGTGCCGCCGAGGAAGGCCGCGCCCGCGCCGCGCTTCGGGTCGATGCCCGCGTCCTCCAGCGCCTTCCGGCTGCGCAGGTCCACGCCCACCTGCCGCATCACCGCGGACACGTAGCGCTCCGCGGAGGGGAAGTTCTGCAGCTGCGCGACGAACGAAGCCACCTTGAGGTTCTGGAAGCGCGCGAGCTTCTCGCCCAGCGTGCCCAGGTCGTCGATGACGACCGCGGCCTGCGCGGTGCGCGGCAGGTAGCGCGACACGCCCCGGGGCGAGTCCGCGGGCCCGGCCGCCTCCTTCCCGCAGCGCGAGCAGCCGGCGAACACGACCAACAGCAGGACCAACGGGAGGAACCCAACGCGGCGGAGCATGGGCGTCAGGACAGGATGCCTTCGGCGGAGAGTCAATCTATTCGTGCGCCGTCCCAGGCCCCTGCCAGGCCCGCAAGGTGCCACGGTGAACAGGTGCCCGCCGCAGCCCGCGCCACCCGGAGGCGGCCCGCCGTCCGGGCCCGTGCCCGCCCTACCGCACGCGGGTGCCGCCGTGCGGCAGGGGCGCGGAGGTCTCCTCGGTGAAGTCGAGGAAGCGCTCCATCTGGCGCACCGTCTCGTCCGTGGCCTCCGTCTCCGCGGAGAGCACGTCCAGCTGCCGGTTGACGCTCTCCGGGTCGCGGATGGCGATGGACTGCTCGTGCGTCAGCCGCATCAGGTCCTCGATGCCGGCCAGCTGGTGGCTCACCACCTCGCGGCTCTCGCCCGCCTGCTCGAAGCGCATCAGGCGCTTGCGCAGAATCTCCACGCGCTTGCCCTTCACGTCCTTGAGGCGCGCGTTGGGCTCCTCCGCGACCTCCGCCTCCAGCGCCGTGACCTCGGAGGTCAGGTGCTCGCGGTCGGAGCCGCTCAGGTACGTGCGGTACTGGTTGAGCGCGGAGATGAGCCGCAGGAAGGACGTGAGCAGCGCGTCCAGCTTGGGCTCGCTGCTGGCCACCAGCACGCGCCCGGCGGGCAGCTTGCGGTAGTTGGCGAGAATCTTCTCCTTCAGCCCCACGAGCTGCTGGTAGTGGTCGCGCTGCGACGGCGCCAGGTCCGCGAGCAGCGCGTCCACCGCGGCGCTCGCGGCCTCCGGGTTGTCCGGCTGCTTCGAGCGCACGACGCGCTGGAAGCGCTTCATGGACGACAGGACGGCCAGGTAGACGCCCTCCACGCCCAGCGCCACCATCATGGGCAGCGGCTCCTGCGTCACGGCGCTGGACATGGCCGCCGTCGTCAGCCCCACCAGGTTGGCCGGCAGGAGGAACGCGGCCTTGATGTAGTTCGGTGTCTTCGCCACGTCCGACTCCCCTTCCCTCTTGGGCCCCGTCAGGGCCCCCGCGCCTCGGAGACGTACTTCAGCGCGCCCAGGTCCCGCGTGTCCTCCGCCGGAGGGGGCGCCGTCCCGCGCTTGAGCTTCTGGAAGAGCGCCGCGGCGCTCTGGAAGAGCTCGTCATAGGTAACCGGCGCCTCGCCGGAAAGTCCGAAGAAGGCCCGATTGTCCGCCAGCGTGGCGGGCGGCGCGCTGCGGATGGCCTCCGTGGGGTCGCCCAGGTAGGGCGCCACCTCGCCCAACAGCCGCGCCCCGGCCGCCGGGTCCTTGACCACGCCCTGCCCCGCGTCCAGAAGTCCACGCAGCACCCGCCGCACCGCGTCCGGGTAGCGCGCCGCGAAGTCGCCCGGGCCACCAGCACCGTGGCCAAGAGGTGCGGCGCGTC
>NZ_JBKGHJ010000043.1:0-29048 GCF_046520365.1 Corallococcus sp. 4LFB | reverse complement strand
CGCGGAGAAGCCCGCCGCCGCCGCGCCGGGCAACGCCCTCATCCCCGCGCCGCCCGCCGCCCTGGCGCGCATGCCGCTCATCGTGGAGCCCAAGGCGCCGCCCAAGCCCTCCGCCGTGAAGCGGCCGCAGGACCAGTTCGAGTTCGTGGGTGACCGCAAGAGCTTCTCCCTGCCCCCCCTGGACGTGCTGGAGGCGGACAAGAAGGAGCGCTCCGCGCTGGACAAGGACGCGTTCCTCGTCACGGCGGAGAAGCTGCGCGCGAAGCTGGCGGACTTCGGCATCGTGGGCGAGGTCGTGGAGATCCGCCCCGGCCCCGTCGTCACCATGTACGAGTTCCTGCCCGGGCCCGGCATCAAGGTCAGCAAGATCGCCGCGCTCCAGGACGACCTGGCCATGGCGATGGAGGCCATGCGCGTGCGCATCGTCGCCCCCATCCCGGGCAAGGGCGTGGTGGGCATTGAAGTCCCCAACCGCGACCGCGAGACGGTGTTCCTCAAGGAGATCGCGGAACAGGACACGTTCCAGAAGAGCAGCAGCAAGCTCACCATGTGCGTGGGCAAGGACATCGAAGGCATGCCGTACGTCTTCGACCTGGTGAAGGCCCCCCACCTGCTCATCGCGGGCACCACCGGCTCCGGCAAGTCCGTGGCGGTGAACTCGATGATCATGAGCATCCTCCTCAAGGCCACGCCCGAGGAGGTCCGCTTCATCATGGTGGACCCGAAGATGCTGGAGCTCTCCGTGTACGAGGGCATCCCGCACCTGCTGCTCCCCGTCGTCACCGACCCCAAGAAGGCCGCGCTCGCGCTGCGCTGGGCGGTGGAGGAGATGGAGCGCCGCTACCAGATGCTGTCCGAGGCGGGCGTGCGCAACATCGCCGGCTTCAACAAGCTGGTGGAGACGCAGGCGTCGGAGGAGAAGCCCGCCGCCGCGCCCGCCGCGAAGAAGAAGACCAAGCCCAAGAAGATGTTCGTCGTGGACGTGGAGGGCAGCACCGTGCCCGCCCCCGCTTCCGCCAGCGACGGGCTGGGCGTGGCCGCGCCGCGCGAGGACGACGAGGACCTGCGCGAGGCCATCGTCTCCGAGCCCGCTCCCAACCTGGAGGCCGACGGCGAGGAGGACGCGGAGTTCGAGGAGGACGGCGACGAGTCCACGCCGGTGGAGGCCGCCTCCCCGGAGAAGAAGGAGCTCAAGAAGCTGCCCTACATCGTGGTCATCATCGACGAGCTCGCGGACCTGATGATGGTCGCGAGCCGCGAGGTGGAGACCTACGTCGCACGCTTGGCGCAGATGGCGCGCGCGGCCGGCATCCACCTGATGGTCGCGACGCAGCGCCCGTCCACGGACGTCGTCACCGGCATCATCAAGGCCAACTTCCCCACGCGCATCAGCTTCATGCTGCGCTCGAAGCCGGACTCGATGACCATCCTGGGCACGGTGGGCGCGGAGGCCCTGCTGGGCATGGGCGACATGCTCATCATGCCGCCCACGAGCGCCCACCTGCAGCGCGTGCACGGCGCCTACGTCTCCGAGCAGGAAATCAAGAAGGCGGTGGACCACCTCAAGGCCCAGGGCAAGCCCGTCTTCGACGAGTCCATCCTCAAGCCGCGCGACGAGGACAGCGAGGGTGGCGGTGGCGAGGAGGACGAGCTGTCCGACGAGCTCTACGACCAGGCGCTCGCGGCGGTCAGCGAGATGCGCTCCGTCTCCATCTCCATGCTCCAGCGCAAGATGCGCATCGGCTACAACCGCGCGGCGCGCATGATTGAGCGCATGGAGCGCGACGGCGTGGTGGGCCCCGCGGACGGCGCCAAGCCCCGCGAGGTCCTGCTGCGCGGCCTGGGCGACATGCCCGGCGCCGGGGCGATGTAGCCCGCCGCCACCGCCAGCCCGGGGAACGGACACCCGTCCCCCGGGGTTTCCCCTCGGTCATGATCGTCGCCATCTCCCGCTTCCGCGCGTCCCCCGAAGAGGCCGACGGCTGGGTCCAACGGCTCCAGGAGCGCTCGCGGCGCGTGGACGGATACGAAGGCTTCCTGGGCCTGGAGGTGCTGCGGTCGTTCGAGCGCTCGCCTGAAATCCTGCTCGTCACGCGCTGGAAGGACCGGGACGCCATGCGGGCCTACTTCCAGTCGGAGGACTTCCAGCGGGCGAAGGGGGCCAACGCGTCCCAGGAGGACGCCACCTTCACGATGTACGAGGTCGTGGCCACCTGAGCAGTTCCCAATCGGCCCGGGGTCGTCTAAGGGCGGTGCACCATGGCTGAACGTCTTGCCCTATTCGCCACCGCCGCGCGTGGCACCGAGGACCTGCTCGCTGAGGAGCTGAAGGAGCTTGGCGCGAAGCGCATCCGCCAGGACCGCGGCGGCGTGCGCTTCATGGCCGCGCTCGACGAGGCCCTCAACGTCTGTCTCTGGTCCCGCATCGCCATGCGCGTGCTCTACCCGCTGGGCGAGTTCGACGCGCACGGCGCCCAGGGGCTCTACGACGCCGTGGCCAGCGTGCCGTGGGAGGAGCACCTCACCACGAACGTGACGTTCGCGGTGGACGCGAACCTGAAGGACACCGAGCACGCGCACTCCGGCTTCGTGGCGCTGAAGGTGAAGGACGCCATCGTGGACCGCCTGCGCGAAAAGCTGGGCTCGCGGCCGGACGTGGACACGCGCAACCCGGACGTGTCCGTGGTGGCGCACCTGGTGAAGGAGAAGCTGTCCCTCTCCCTGGACCTGTGCGGTGACCCGCTGCACCGGCGCGGCTACCGCGTGCGCCCCACCCCCGCGCCCCTGAAGGAGAACCTGGCCGCGGCCCTCCTGCGCGCGGCGGGCTACACCGGCACGGAGGCGCTGGTGGACCCCATGTGCGGCTCGGGCACCATCGTCATCGAGGGCGGCCTCATCGCGCGCAAGCGGGCCCCCGGTATCGGCCGGAGCTTCGCGGTGGAGCGCTGGCCGCACCTGGGCACGCGCGCGAAGGAGCTGCTCGCGGACCTGCGCGCGGACGCGCGGCGCAACGAGCGCAAGGTGGAGGTCCCCATCCTCGGCTTCGACAAGAGCGACGAGGCCCTGGAGGCCGCGGACCGCAACGTGAAGGCCGCGCGGCTGGGAGAGGAGGTCCAGCTCGCGGAGGGCGACGCGACGAAGCTTCCGCCCCTGCCGGAGGGTGGCGGGCTCATCCTCACCAACCCGCCCTATGGGGACCGGCTCGGCTCCGGCGGCCAGAAGGGCATGAAGACCTTCTACTTCAAGCTGGGTGACAGCTTGCGCGCGCTGCCCGGCTGGCGCGTCTGGGTGCTGTCCGGCAACCCCGCCTTCGAGAGCGCCTTCCACGCGCGCCCCATGGCCCGGCGCGACGTGTGGAACGGCCCCATCCCCTGCACGCTCCTGGGCTACCGCGCCCCGCTGCCTCCCAGCTCAAAGCCGGTTTTCGGAGCGCCGGGCGAGCCGCTGGAGGTTGCTCCGGTGCGTCCAGAGCATCAGGACGAATAGCCCCGCGGTGAGCAGCACGTACTCGCGGGAGCGCGCGGTGAGGAACGCGGTGGCGATGGCGACCACCGCCGCGGACAGCGAGCCCACGGAGCTCACGCGCCACCGGGCCACCACCAGCCCGTAGATGATGGCCCCGGCGAGCGCCGCCTTGGGCACCAGCACCACCAGCACCCCCAGCGCGGTGGCCACGCCCTTGCCGCCCTGGAGCTTGAGCCACACCGGGTACACGTGCCCCAGCACCGCGGCCAGGCCCACCAGCGCGTGCGCCCGCGCGTCCCCCGGCATGAAGTGCACGGCCAGCCCCACGGGCAGCACGGCCTTGAGCGCGTCCAGCAGCAGCACCACCGCGCCCAGCTTCTTGCCGGCGACGCGCGTGACGTTGGTGGCGCCGATGTTGCCGCTGCCGCTGGCGCGCACGTCCACCCCGCGCAGCCACCGCGTCAGCAGCACGCCGAAGGGGACGGAGCCGCAGAGGTAGCCCAGCAGGAGGAAGGCGGAGAGCACGGAAGAGGACAGGGTCCCGCCCTTCAGGACAGCAGGTGCGGGAAGCGGGTGTGCACCACGACGTAGGCGTAATTGACCAGCAACACCAGCGGGAACGCGATGCGCACCCACCGCCACTCGCGCTCGTCCAGCTCCACCTCCGGGATGGGCAGCGCGAAGAGGAAGTGCAGCGCCGTCACCACCGCGGCCAGCGCGAACAGCAGCGCGCACACGGTGCCCAGGGGGTTGGCCTCCCAGGCGCCCGGGATGTTGAAGTGCGCGACGCGGTCCGCCACGCGGGTGAGCCCACAGCCCAGGCAGGGCCAGCCTGTGTGCTCGCGCAGCACACAGCCCCAGAACGGGATGATGCGGGCCACGGGGATGTAGCGGCCCACGAGCAGCCCCCCGAGTCCGACGAGCCCGAGCCATTCGAATGTGCCCACCCGGCGGTTGGGAGCGGGAATGGTGACCTTCATGCGCACCTCGCGCCGAGTGTGCGGGACAAGTCGCGAGGATGGAAGGGGTGCCTTGCCGGGCCCCGGAAACCTGGGCTAAGCGAACGGGCATGCACATGCTCCGCACCGCCCTCGTGATGCTGGTCGCCGCTCCCCTCGTGGCCCTCGCGGCGGACAAGACGCCCGCGCCCGCCAAGGCCAAGGCCGAAGCCGCGTCGAGCGACTGCCACCATCCCGCCGACGCGAAGACGCCCGAGGCCGCCAAGGCCGCCAGCACCGGCTGGACGCTCACCCGCGGCGAGCCCCTTAAGGGCGAGCCCACGGTGAAGCTCGCGGAGCTGCTCGCGAAGCCCCAGGCCCACGACGGCAAGGTCGTGCGCGTGGAGGGCCAGGTGCGCAAGGCCTGTGAGAAGAAGGGCTGCTGGCTGGAGCTGGCTCAGGACGCCAAGAGCCCCGGCGTGCGCGTGACGTTCAAGGACTACGGCTTCTTCGTCCCGCTGGACTCCGCGGGCTCGCAGGCGCGCGTGGAGGGCGTGGTGAAGGTCGCGGAGCTGAGCGACGCCCACGCGAAGCACTACGAGGCGGAAGGCGCCATCGTCCCGCGCGGCACCGACGGCAAGCCCCGCGAGGTGCAGCTCGTGGCCTCCGGCGTCGAGCTGCGCCGCTAGCCGCGATGGGTGGACGCAGCTTCAGCATGCGGGGCGTGCAGGGCGCGGCCGACCGGGCCGTGCAGCACGCCCGCGCGTGCTCCTGGAGACGGAGCCCGGCTCGCGCGTGCACGACGTGCAGTTGGATCCGCGCTTCCAGCACCGGGGCGTGGACCTGCTCTGGGAGCTGCCCTCCGGAGAGGTGCGCGGCATCGAGGTGAAGGGCGACCGGCAGGCCACCCGCCGCCGCTACTTCTTCGAGCTCATCTCCAACCTGGAGAAGGACACCCCGGGCTGCTTCCTCTACAGCGGCGCGGACCTGATGCTGTACGTGTTCCTCACGCAGGGCGAGCTGCACGCGCTGCCCCTGCCCCGGGTTCGCGAGTGGTTCCTCCCCCGCGCGAAGGAGTACGCCCTCAAGCACGCCTTCACCCAGACGGGCGCCATCCGCTACACCACCGTGGGCGCCGTGGTGCCCGTGCGCGACGTGGCGGAGGGCGTGCCCGGCGTCATCACGGTGAAGCTCAAGCGCGCGGCGCCAGAGAAGCCCGGCATGAAGCCCGGCACGCCGGACGCGGAGGCCGCATCCACGGCCTCCACGGTCAGCGAGCCCCAGGCGCCCGAGGCCCCGGAGTCCCAGGGCCCCCGGCGCACGGGGACCTGAAGCTCCGGCCGATTAGCGGCGGCGCTGGGGCTGGGCGTGCTGGTGGCGGTGCGCCCGGTGCCCCGGGTGCATCTTGTCGTGCAGGGCCTCCAGCCGCTCCTGCGTGCCCATCAGCTCCAGGAGCGCGGACCGGTCGTTCTGCTGCTTGAAGACGTGCTCCAGGCGGGGCACCAGGTCGAGCGCCAGGTGGATGTCGTTGGCCTTCTCCGCCTCCGCCAGCAGGCCACGGCCCTCGACGTTCGCGTCAATCCAGGCCTGCAGGTGGATGAGGCCGTCCACCGCCAGCAGGCGCGAGATGGGCGCGCGGGCCGTGTCGTGGATGAGGTTCTTGAGGTCCTGGATGGCCGGCTCGCGCTCGCCCTTCGCGGCGCGCACCACCGCCTGGGAGATGCCGCGCCGGTCGGGCAGCAGGAACTCCTCCACGTCGGCGAACGCCGTCGCGTCGTCCAGGTGCCCCTGGGCGGCCAGCGACTCCGCCAGGCTGTCGAACAGCTCCGCGTCCTTCTCCGAGAAGGGCGCCAGCGCCTCCTGGAGGAACGGCTGGGGCAGCGCGCCCTTGTCATCCACCGTCAGCTTCGAGCGCAGGGACTTCACGTGCTCGAAGGCGGAGGCCACCGGGGCCTCCTTCGCGCCGTTGAGCTTGTGCACCAGCACCTGCATCAGCGTCGCCAGGCTCTGCGTGAAGTCCTGCGGGGACACACGGTCCGGCATCCACCGGCGCCACAGCTCCACGGCCGCGGCCACGACGTAGTCCTTGAAGGGGCCGGTGCCCTTCCACTTCGCCGCCCACTGCTGGGCGATGCCGAGCGGATAGGCGGACTCCGCCAGCTTGCGGTAGTCCTCTTCGCCCACGGGGACCCCGTAGTGCCCCAGCGTGCCCAGCAGGGCCTCCGTCGAGTAGTCCTTGAGGCCCGTCTTCTGCCACGACTTTTCCACGCGCTGCGTGCTCACCAGATGCTCTCCGAGGCCATGCGAGTGCCGGCCATCGGCCCCGCTGCCCGTCTTCTAGCGAAAGCGGAGCCCGGCGAATACGGCCTTTGAGGGCCCCGTCAGGCGGCGGACGGCTGGGGCGGCGGGCGGCCCGGCACGATGGGCCACACCGTGGGCTGGCGCCGCCCGTCCTCCACGCGGCGGGCCAGGTACGGCTCGCACCCGCGCTCCTGGAAGGCCCGCTTCCACGCGGCGAAGCTGCCCCCCGCGCGCCAGGCGTCCATGGCGGCGAGCCCCGCCTCCGGGCCGCACTGGGCCAGCATGTACTCCACCCAGGCCCAGCGCGCGGACGTGGGCCGCACCTCCGCCCGTCCGCGAAGGCCCTTGCGCAGCCGCTCCAGCTTGTTCTCCACCTCGCGCAGCCCCGCGAAGGGCGCCCCGTCCAGCGGCGTGTTGCGCTTGGCCACGAAGGGCGCGACCCCCAGCGCCACGGGCAGGATGCGCGACAGCTCCGTGGTGAAGCGGATCAGCTCATCGATGTCCGCGTCGTCCTCATGCGGCAGGCCCACCACGTTGTAGACCTTGAGCTGCTTCATGCCCGCGGTGCGAGCGAACCGCGCTGCGCGGACGATCTGCTCCTCGGAGTGCTTGCGGTCCACCAGGTCCCGCATCTTCTGGGAAGCCCCGTCCGCGGCCACCGTGAGGTTCGTCGCCCCACCCCGCCGGAGCTGATCCACCAGTTCCTGGGTGAGCCGGTCCGCGCGCAGCGAGGACACCCCCACCTCACGCCCCGAGTCCACGATGGTGCGCAAGAGCTCCACGATGCGCGGATGGTCCGTCACCGCCGCGCCCACCAGCCCCACGCGCTTCGCGTAGTCCGGGATGAGCGACAGGACCCGCTCCGGAGGCACCGTGCGCATGCCGCCATTCGTCGTGCGGCGCATGACGCAGTAGTGGCAGCCCCGCGAACAGCCCCGCTCCGGCTCGATGAGGAACATCGAGCGCAGCTCCGTGTGCGGCGTGATGATCTGCGTGCGCGCCGGCAGCCGGGCGTCCGTCGCCTTCGCCACGTGATAGCGCGCCCCACCCCGCCCGGGCACCCGGAAGCCGGGGACCTTCGCCAGGTGCTCCAGCAGCGCCTCGCGCTCCATGGAGGCCGCGGCCTCCAGCAGCACGTGGATCAGATCCTCCGCCTCCCCCTGGACGAGCACGTCCACGAAGGGCTCCAGCGGATCCGGGTTGGAGAACGTCAGCGGGCCGCCCGCCACTACCAGCGGATGCCTTGCATCCCGCTCCGAGGCAAGAACCGGTAAACCAGACAACTCCAACATCGTGAACAAACCCGTGAGTTCCAACTCATAGGCCACGGAGAATGCAAGCATTTCAAAGCCAGACACCGGCGCCTGGGATTCCCAGGTAAACAATGGCGTCCGTGTTCTCTTGTATGTCTCGACATCATCGGGAAGGAAGACACGCTCGGCGGTCGCGCCCGCGTGCGCATGCACCTCCCGGTAGATGGCCTGGTAGCCCAGCGAGCTCATGCCCACGTGGTAGGGGCTCGGGTAGCAGAGCGCGACCCGGTAGGGCGCCTCCTTGCGGAGCGTCCCCACTTCGTCCGCGAGAAGCGAGCAGACGTGCTCGATGAGTTCGTATCGGCCCTCCATGGTCCTCCCAGCAGTGGAATCCAGACACTAACAACAGCGCGGCCCCGGACCGCCACTCCCACGTGGGGGAGGGGCTGCCGGGGCCGCGTTGGCCTTCAGGGTCGGTCGGTGCCGACTACTTGAACGACGGGATGGCCTTCGACGGGACGCAACGACCCTCGCGGTAGCTCGGATCTTCCGGGTCACCGAAGTAGCCGTAGAGGTCGTCCGGATCCGTCACCTCTTCGCACTGGGTCGCGAAGTCGGGGTTGATGCCCGAGCCCGCACCGCAGTTCGCGACGCCGAGGTCCGGATCGTTCTGGTCCACCGTCGGATCGCACGGGGTCTCCGGCCAGACGGCCCGGACCACGTACGTCGAGGTGCAGCCATTCACCGAGTAGGTGACTTCACCGGTCAGCTGGGTGCCCGGTGAGCTGGGCGACGAGTACACCCGCACGTTGTTGAGCGTGTACGACACCGCGCTCGTCTCGCCCTCGACCACGGGGTTGACGTTCGCGCTGTTGAAGTTGCTCGCCGTGCAGAAGTCCTCGGCATCCGTCGTCGTGCTCAGATCACCCGTGACCTGGAGGCTGTCGAACGTGTTGTTCGCGTCCGCAGCGCCCAGTCCGGCGATGTTCAGAGGCCGGACGACGAGCTTGGCCGTATTCGAGACCGGGTCCGCGAACTTCCAGACGCCCAGCTGATCACCATACCCGAGCGACTCGCTGCAGGCGTTGCCCTGGGCGTCGGTAGGCGGCGTCACAGGGTCGTACTTCGCCCACCACAGAGCGAAGGACGCGTCCTGAACGATGCATCCCGGATTCGGCTGCTCGAAGTCGCAGGCCGTGACGCTGCCCGCGAGAGCAAGCGTAACCACCGTTGAAAGAATGCTCTTGCGCATGTTGCTGATCTTCCTCACGTGGTCGGGTGATTAGAACGTGTACCGGACACCGAAGCGGATCTGCCGCGGGGCCTGGTAGCGGTCCGGGTTCTTGTAGTTCTTGTTCACGTCCTCGAACGCCAGGTTGCCCGAGCCGTCCGCGAGCGGAACGCCGCCTTCGCTGTCCGCCGTCGGAAGGTCAGCCGCGGTTCCGGAGGTCTTGGTGACCGGATCGTAGACCGGGAGGACCTGCGCGAACGTGTAGGAGTCGTCCACGCTGTCCACGCCCTGGAAGTTGAAGAGGTTGAACACGTCCAGGGTGAAGGACACCACGCTGTCCTTGCTCACGCGGTAGTTCACGCCCACGTTGGAGTCGATGCTGTTGATCCACGGGGTGCGACCGCCGGTGCCGCGCGGCAGGATGAACGTCTCATCCTGGCCGTAGCCCGGGTAGGCGCCGAGGTAGTTGATCGGCGTACCGGAGTTGCCGCGGTAGGACAGACCGATGCTCGCCGACAGCGCGTTGGAGATGTTGAACTCCTTGGCGCCGAACACCTTGATGGCGTGCGTGCGGTCGAAGGGCAGCAGACCCGTGCGGTTGTTCAGGAGGGCAATCAGGTCGAAGTCCGCGAGGATGTTCGGATCGAGCTGGTTGTTCTCCGGACGGAACAGACCGGGGTAGTTGCCGTACAGGCGGGACCACGTGTAGCTCGCCTGCGCCAGCCAGCCGTCCGTGAACGTGCGGTTCAGGTAGACGGTGACCGCGTCGTAGTCACGCTGCGGGGTCGGGAACTCCTTGGCGAAGCCGCTGCCGGGGTTGCCAAGGAAGTACGTGTTGCCGTCATCGCGGCTCATGTCCTCGATGACCTTGTTCATGTCGCGGTGCGTGTAGCTCGCGCCCAGGCGGGTGTTCGCCATGAGCTCGTACTCGCCGCCGACCACGAACTCGTCGGAGGACTGGGGCTCGATGTCCGGATCCACCGGCTCGCTCTGCACCAGACCGCCGCTGTAGAGCTGGTTCGCGTTGGACGTGCTCTCCGGGCGCGGCGCGATGAACGCATCGGACGCGCAGTTGCCGCGCTGGCCTTCCAGGGTGGAAGGATCGCAGCCACCGGCCTGCCCCGGCTCCGCCAGGTAGCGACGCGCGCTGAAGCGGCGCTCACCCGGGAAGGCGCGGTCCATCATGTTGAGCGGAACCTGCTCGTAGTAACGGGCGAAGTTCACGAACAGCTTCGCGCGGCCGTTGGCGAACGGGTCCAGCACGGCGCCGATACGGGGCGACCACTGGTTGCCGAGCTTCAGGGCCAGGTTGCCGTCGCCGCCGTACATGGACTGCACGTCGTAACGCACGCCCAGGTTCAGGGTGACGCGGTTCGCGATGGACCAGCTGTCCTGGAGGAAACCACCGATGGTGGTGCCGCTCGTGGAGGACTGCTGCAGGGTCTCGAACACCGGGGTGTCCGGGGCCGTCTGGTAGCCGTAGCGGCGGTTGTCCACCCAGATCCTGCGGCCGTTCACGATGCCAGTGCGGCTCTCCTGCAGGAACACGCTACCGGAGTAGGCCTTCTTCTGATCGAAGGTCAGGAACTCCGTGTCCACGCCCGCCTTGAAGACGTGCGTGCCGGCCGCGTTGAGCAGGTAGGTCGCCTTGGCGTTGATCTGGTAGCGGTCCAGCGTGGCCTCGGACATGAAGCCAGGGCCGCCGACGTAGTAGTTCGTCGCCGGGCAGCGCAGGGCCTGCTCCGCCGTGCTCGTGCCGCAGTACTCTTCCGCGTTCGGGACGTTCTCGAACTGCGTCAGGGGACGCGTGCGGGTGTACTGCGCCAGGGCGTAGCCCGCCAGGCCGTTGGTCGCGCCGATGGCGCTGCCGTCCGCCGGAGGCGTGCCCGCGGTCTGGTGGAACCAACCGAGGTTGGCGTCGACCAGGATCTTCTTCTCCATGAACGCGCCCGCGTACTTGAGGGCGAGTGCCGTGGTGTTCGCGCGGTTCTCGGTCTGGCCGATGTCCTCGGGGCGCGAGTTCTGCGCGGCCGGCAGACCACCCGAGCGGGGGCTGATCTGCAGCTTGCCCAGACCACCCGACACGGTCGGGGTGCCGTTCAGGGCGAACGACACGTTGTGGTCCTGGTTGATGAGGTACGTCAGCTTGCCCATGAACTGGATCGTGCGGGAGTCCGCGAAGTACGTCCGCTCGGAACCCGGGATCTGCCGGACGACGCTGAAGCCGTTCTCATCCGTCGCCACGTCGCCGTCGTCATTCAGCGTGAAGGCGTTGAGGGCGCGGGTGTGCTCGTAGCGCTGGAACGACGGCGCGAAGCCGGCGAAGAACCAGAGCTTGTCCTTGAGGATGGGGCCGCCGAGGGTCGCGCCGAAGTCGCCCAGGTTGCTCAGGGCGTTCAGGCCGGTGACCGTCGTGCCGTCCTCGATGACCAGCTTCCGGTTGCCTTCCAGGGCGCCCGGCGTCCAGTTGGCGAACACGGAGCCGTGGAACTCGTTGGAGCCCGACCGGGTCACCGCGTTGATCACACCGCCCGTGGAGCGACCGAACTCCGGCATGTAGCCGCCGGTGATGATGTTCACGTCCTGCACGAACTCGATGCTCAGCGGGCTGGCGTTCACGCCGAAGGCCGGGTCGTTCGTGGACAGGCCGTCCACCACGTAACCGTTCTCAGGCGAGGTCGTGCCGTTGATGGACACGCCGTACTGGTCGGACTGGGCGCCCGGGGCGAGCTCGGCCAGGGACTCAAAGGAGCGCGTCGCGCCACCCTTGCCCACGGGACGGGCCACCGCGATGCGCTTGATGAACTCCTGATCAACGTTGACGCCCTGGTTCGTCGAACCGACGTCGATCGTCGGCGGCGCGCCAACGATGGTCTCCGTCGACGAGAAGCTCTCGGGGAGCAGCTCCACGTTCACGCGGATGGTGCGGTTGAGCAGCAGCTGGATTTCAGGGCGGGCGAAAGGCTTGAACGACTCCTTCTCGAACCGCAACGTATACGTGCCCGGCGGGAGCTGGGGAATACGGTAGTTACCCTGAGCGTCGGTAACCACGGTCTGCTCGCCCTGCAGGTTGGGCGAGGTGGCGGTGACAACGACATCAGCAGCCGGCTTCTTGTCCTCAGTGTTGATGACAGTGCCGATGATGACGCTGGACTGCGCGAAAGCCGCGGATCCGTACAACAGACCCGCAGCAAGGACGACTCCGGTTTCCCGAAGTACTTGTTTCACTTGCATACCTAACCCCTCCAAGGTGGGCTGCAACCGAAAATGACTCCGGAAAATAGCCGAGGTCAAGCAGTTGTCAATAGACCGTTGCTTTTTGGTGACCAGTGGGGCATTGGCGCGATCACGATTGCGGCGCCAAACACGGTTGCTTGAACCCGGAACCCTTTTCTGTATGGTGGCCGCCCTTCAATCCGGGCATGGCGGGGACGGGTAGTCCACTGGTGAAGAGGAGTTACGTGCATGTTCGATTCAGTCCTTGACCGCGGGCAAGGACCCAGGTCGCGCTTCGGCGTGGGTGCCGGCGTTTCCACGGTGCTCCATGTCGGCCTGCTGGGTCTTGTGGCCTATCTCTCCACGCGCCCGCCTCCCGTGGAGGAGAAGGAGGTCGAGGTCACGCTGAAGGCCACCATGGCGCCTCCGCCTCCTCCGCCTCCTCCGCCTCCTCCGGCGTCGAAGCCGAAGACGGAGAAGAAGGTCACGCCCAAGAAGCCCAAGGACATGATCGTCCAGCCGAAGGAGATCCCGCAGCAGAAGCCGCAGGAGACCGAGGAGGCGCCCGAGCCCGAGGAAGAGGCGAGCGAGGCCGAGGTCGAAGGCGGCGTCGAAGGCGGCGTGGCGGGTGGTGTGGTGGGTGGCGTGGTCGGCGGTGTGATTGGCGGCGTGGTGGGCGGTCAGTTGGGTGGAACGGGCACGGACGTGCTGGCGTTCGGCCAGGGCATGACGCGTCCGGAGAAGATCGCGGGTCCAGACGTCAGCTATACGCGTGAGGCCCTCGAGGCGCGCGTGCAGGGTCTGATGATCGTGAAGTGCGTGATCACGACCGAGGGAAAGGTCGAGCGCTGCCGCACGATCAAGCCGCTCCCTCACATGGAACAGGCCGTGATGGACGTGCTCACCGCCTCACGCTACAAGCCGGTCACGTTCCAGGGCAGGCCGGTCGAAGTTCAGTACACGTTCAACTTCAACCTGAAGCTGCCGCGCTGATCATCCAGCCAGGCAGCCCCGCTTGAGCAGTCCGCCGAACATCACCTCGCGCTCGTGAGGAGAGCGCTCCACAGCCATGCAATTTACCCTGCTTGATATCTGGCACCACACGGGCCTCTTCGCCCGCATGATCATCTTCACCCTCGCCATCATGTCGGTGGCGTCGCTGGTCGTCATGGCGGAGCGGATCATCGTCTTCCGCAAGACCCGCTCGGACAGCCGCAACTTCGCCGCCAAGATGGGCGCGATCCTCGCGAAGGGCGACCTGACCACGGCCGCGAACACCAACCTGGGCAAGGACGTGGGCCACCTGGGCCGCGTGATCAACTCCGGCCTGACGGCGTACCGGATCACCCCCGGGAACAAGGACCTGGCGGTGGAGTCCGTGGCCCGCGCGCTGGAGCGCCAGGCGCAGCGCGAGGTGCAGAGCCTCAAGCGCGGCCTGGGCCTGCTGGCCACCGTCGGTTCGACGGCCCCGTTCGTCGGTCTGCTGGGCACCACGATGGGTATCGTGAACGCCTTCCAGCTCATGGCGGCCGCGGGTTCCGGCGGTCTGGCGACCATCTCCGCCGGTATCTCCGAGGCGCTCATCACCACGGCGTTCGGTCTGCTCGTGGCGATCCCCGCCGTGATGGCCTACAACTTCCTGCAGGGCTGGGTGGATGCCCGCTCCGTGGACATCTCCGAGTCCTCCAACGAGTTCCTGGACGTGGTGGCGCGGCACGTGGGCGGCGGTTCGCACGCGGCCTGAGTCGTAGCCCCACACCCTGGGACACCCCACCCATGAGGGTGGCCCGGCTGAGAAGCCGCGCCGCCCCGGGGTGGGAATCCCTTCCCGGACACAGGTGCACGCATGGGAATGTCAGCAGGCCCCAAAGGGGGCATCAAGAGCGAGATCAACGTCACGCCCCTGGTGGACGTGGTGTTGGTGCTCCTCATCATCTTCATGGTCGTGACGCCCATGCTCCAGCGCGGCAAGTCCGTGGAGCTGCCCAAGGCCACGGAGATCGAAAAGGAAGGCAAGACGGACGCCGATCCGCTGATCCTCTCCATCACCCCGGACAAGAAGATGTTCGTGGAGAACGATGAGGTCGACGAGAAGGGGCTCCAGGAGAAGATCGCCGCCGAGCTGTTGAAGGATCCAGGCAAGAAGATCCTCCTGAAGGGTGACAACGCCCTGAACGTGGGCGACGTGCGCAAGGTGCTGGACACGGCCCGCAAGGCGAAGGCGAAGCAGATCGCCCTGGGTGTCGAGGAGAAGAAGTAATGTCCCGAGGACACAAGCAGCGTCAGTGGGTCAAGCCCGCGTCCGCGCCGAACTCGGAGATCAACGTCACGCCCCTGGTGGACGTGGTGCTGGTGCTCCTCATCATCTTCATGGTGGTGACGCCTCTCCTGGAGAAGGACATCCTCGTCCGGGTCCCGGAGACGGAGGTCGAGGAGAACCAGCCGCCGCCTGAGCCAGATGATCAGCAGATCGTCGTGCAGGTGGACAAGGCCGGCGCCTACTCCATCAATACGGAGCAGATCCCCGCGTCCGACTACATCCCCCGCCTCAAGCGGATGCTGAACGCCAAGAAGCCGGACGAGAAGGTCGTCTTCTTCATGGCGGATGACGCGGCGAACTACGGCAAGCTGGTGGTGGCGCTCGACGGCGCCCGTGCCGCGGGAGCGAAGATCCTGGGCATGGCCACCGAGCTTCCCCAGAACGCGGTCATCCAGGGAACGCAGACCACGCCGGACGGCGCGGCCCCTGCTCCCGCGCCTGCGCCGACGCCCTGATCCACTTCCTCAAGCAGCGCTGACGCGGGAAACCTCGTCACTGATTCCATCCGAAGCCCGCTGGCGTTCCGACGCCAGCGGGCTTCTTCTTTTTCCAGGCACCGTGTCCCCGAGCGGGACCCGACGTCTGGCGCGATGGATGGCCGCGGCAGGCCATCCCAGGGGGCAGGGCCTCGGTACGTGCATTGCTCTCCCCTGCCCCGGTACGTGGGTGGGAAGGGGATGACGATGCTGGCGAGGGTGCGGTCAGGGGCGTTGATGGGCATCGACGCGGTGGTGGTGGAGTGCGAGGTCGACATGGCGCTCGGCCTGCCCTACTTCAACGTCGTGGGGTTGCCGGAGGGAGCAGCCCGGGAGTCGAAGGTCCGGGTGGTCTCCGCGCTGAAGAACGCCGGGTTCGACCTTCCGCAGAAGCGGATCACCGTCAACCTGGCTCCCGCGGAGATCCGCAAGGAGGGGGCGGCCTTCGAGCTGCCCATCGCCCTGGGCGTCCTTGCCGCGGCGAGGCTGATGGAGGAGGAGCCGCTGGGGCACTACCTCTTTGGCGGGGAGCTGTCGCTGGACGGCTCCATCAAGCCCATCAAGGGCGTGCTGCCCCTGGCCGTGGCAGCCCGGAATGGCGGCTATCGCGGGATCATGGTGCCGGCCGCGAACGCAGCGGAGGGGGCGCTGGTGGAGGGAATCCAGGTGCTGCCGGTGGCCCACCTGCGTGAGGCGGTGGGGCACCTCACGGGCGAGGCCCCCCTGACGCCGCTGACACGCACGGGGACAGCGCCAGGGACTTGTCGCTCGGAGGTCGCGGACATGGCCGACGTGCGCGGGCAGCCGGAACTGAAGCTGGCGTTGGAGCTGGCGGCGGCCGGCGGTCACAACCTCTTGATGGCCGGGCCTCCGGGTTCAGGCAAGACGATGCTGGCTCGGCGGCTGCCAGGCATCCTGCCGGAGATGACGTTCGATGAGGCCCTGGAGGTGACGAAGGTCTACTCCATCCAGGGGCTGCTGGGAGACGAGCAGGCGCTGGTGCGGGAGCGGCCGTTCCGCTCGCCCCACCACACGCTGTCCGACGCGGGACTCGTGGGTGGAGGTCCCATGGCGCGTCCGGGAGAGTTGTCCCTGGCGCACCATGGGGTGCTGTTCCTCGACGAGCTTCCGGAGTTCCGGAAGAACGTCCTGGAGGTGCTGCGACAGCCTCTGGAGGAAGGGGTCATCCACCTGGCGCGGGCAACCCAGCACATCACCTATCCGTGCCGCGTCATGCTGGTCGCGGCGATGAACCCCTGCCCCTGCGGTTACTTCAACGTCCCGGGGCACAAGTGCACCTGCCGCGAGCACCGCGTCTTCGACTATCACACGCGCATCAGCGGGCCGTTGATGGACCGCATCGACATCACCGTGCAGACGCGGCCGGTGGAGTACCACCAGCTCGCGGCGAAGACGCCGGAGCTGCCGAGCCGGTACTACCGACAGCGCGTACAGGCCGCGCGCGAGCGGCAGCGCGTCCGCTTCCAGGACACGCCAGACGTGCACTGCAACGCACAGATGCCGTCGCATCTGCTGCGCCGCTTCTGCGTGCTGTCCCCGAGCGCGGAGAAGGATCTGAAAAACGCGGTTCAGCAGCACGGCCTGTCCGCTCGGGCGCACGACCGCATCCTCAAGCTGGCGCTGACCCGTGCGGACCTGGAGGACCACGGACGTATCGAGGACGTGGACCTGCGACTCGCTGTCGATTGCCGGATGCTGGACCGCCGGGGCTGGCTGCAGACCAATACCCAGGGAGCAGTGGCATCACCCCTCCCCTCGCCTATCAGGAACCAGCCTTCCGAGAACGGCGGAGGCCCCGGCTTCCCGCCCTACCAGAGCTGACCCTTCCCCGACGGGCAAGGGAGGCACGCCCCGCTCATCCAGGCGGGGCGCGGGGCCGGTGATGATGCGCGCCGACCTGCCGAACGTCAGGTACGAGTAGGCCCAGTTGAGCAGCACGGCCAGCTTGCTTCGGAAGCCGATGAGGAAGGTGATGTGGATGAAGAGCCAGGCCAGCCAGGCGATGAAGCCGGATTGCTTGACGCGGCGGAAGGCCACGCCCACGGCATGGCCTCTGCCAATGACCGCGTAGGTTCCCCGGTCCCAGTAGCGGAACGGCTGCATGGGCTGGCCCGCGAGCTGGCGGCGGAGGTTGAGCACCGCGTGCTTGCCCTCCTGCATCGCCGCGGGCGCCACTCCCGGGACCGCGCTTCCGTCGTCCTGCTTCACGAGCGCCAGGTCGCCCACGACGAAGATGTCGGGATGCCCGGGCACGGTGAGCTCGGGCGTCACCGGGACGCGGCCTGCCCTGTCCAGCGTCACGCCGAGCGAGCGCGCCACGGGCGAGGCCTCCACACCCGCGGCCCAGAGCACCGTACGGGCCGCCAGATGTTCAGGGCCCATGTCCACGCCCGCCGTGTCGATGTTCGTCACCCGGGTGCCCGTGCGGACCTCGACCCCGAGCTTCTCCAGCACCCGGCGGGCCTCGCCCGAGAGGTTCTCGGGGTAGGTGGGAAGCACGCGGTCCATGCCCTCGATGAGGATGACGCGCGCATCCCGGGGGTCGATGTTCTGGAAGTCACCCGACAATGAATTGCGGCTGATCTCCGCCAGGGCTCCCGCCAGCTCCACGCCCGTGGGGCCCGCGCCAATGATGGCGAAGGTGAGCAGCGCGCGGCGGCGCTCGGGGTCCAATTCACGCTCTGCCTGCTCGAAGGCGAGCAGCACGCGGCGGCGGATCTCCAGGGCGTCCTCGACGGTCTTCAACCCCATCGAGTGCCGCGACCAGACCTCGTTGCCGAAGTACGAGTGCGTCGCCCCGGTGGCCACGATGAGGAAGTCGTACGCCAGCTCCCCGTCCGACAGGAGGGCTCGCTTGCGCGCGGTGTCCACGCCGGTCACTTCCGCGAGCAGCACCTGGACGTGATTGCGTCCAAGCATGGCCCGCAGCGGCGCGGCGATGTCGCTGGGGCTGAGCGTCGCGGTGGCCACCTGGTACAGCAGGGGCTGGAAGAGGTGGTGGTTGTGACGGTCCACCATCGTGACGCGAACCCCTGCCTTTCGCAGATACCGGGCCGCGTAGAGGCCGCCGAAGCCGCCTCCCAGGATGACCACATGGGGAAGGTTCTCACGGGTCGTATTCACGAGAGGAGAGGTCACGCCGACGTGCCCGGGATTCAATGCAAAGCCTTCCATCCCACCAAGCTGGCCTGTCACGTCCCCCCGTGTCTGCTTATGCGCGGACGCCCTCCCCTTGCACCTTCTCAGCACCCGGGAGACAGCCCTGCCGCTCCGCCGCTTCGGACGGACCGGGCGGACCTGGACGCCCTTGCAGGCCCATCTCCCCGGAAGCCTGCGCGGCATGAGCGTTGCTCTGCCTGGCGCCGAGGCATCCAGCCCGCAGGGCGGCGAGGGAGTCAGACGAGATGAGCAGGCTGACGGAGAAGTTGAAGGCAGTGGCGGCGGCGGTGGCGTCCATCGAGAAGCAGTTCGGCCGGGGCGCGGTGATGACGCTCGGCGCGGACGCACCGGAGCAGAAGGTGGCGGTCATCCCCACGGGCTCGGTGGGGTTGGACCGGGCGCTGGGCGTGGGGGGGTATCCGCGAGGACGCGTGGTGGAGCTGTTCGGCAACGAGTCCTCCGGCAAGACGACGCTCACCCTGCATGCCATTGCCCAGGTGCAGGCCGTGGGAGGCGTGGCGGCCTTCATCGACGCGGAGCACGCGCTGGACCTGTCCTACGCGCGCAAGCTGGGGGTGCGCACGGAGGAACTGCTCGTGGCGCAACCGGACACCGGTGAGCAGGCGCTCGAGATCACCGAACAGCTCGTGCGCTCGGGCGCCGTGGACCTCATCGTGGTGGATTCGGTGGCGGCGCTGGTGCCCCGCGCGGAAATCGAAGGGGAGATGGGGGACGCGCACATGGGCGTCCAGGCGCGGCTGATGAGCCAGGCCCTGCGCAAGCTCACCGGCGCCGTGAGCCGCTCCGGCACCTGCATCATCTTCATCAACCAGATCCGCATGAAGATTGGCGTGATGTTCGGCAACCCGGAGACGACGACGGGTGGCAATGCGCTGAAGTTCTATGCTTCGGTGCGGATGGAGATCCGCCGCACGGGCAACCTCAAGGAGGGGGACGCGGTGGTGGGCTCGCGAGCCCGCGTGAAGGTCGTGAAGAACAAGCTGGCGCCACCGTTCCAGGAGGCGGAGTTCGACGTGCTCTACGGCACGGGCATCCACCGCGCCGCCGAGGTGCTGGACCTGGCCGTGAGCGCGGGTGTGGTGGAGAAGTCGGGCAGCCACTTCAGCCTGCGGGGTGAGCGCATCGGCCAGGGCCGCGAGCGGGCATGCGAGTGGTTGCGAGAGCACCCGGACGTCCTGGAGGCCCTCGCCCGCGACCTGGTCGGAAACACGGCGTCTTCTGTGCCGGCCGCGTCCTCCGAGGCGGCCTAGGGCGCGGCCTGGAGCGCATCCAGCGAGAGGGGGACCTCCCATTGGCGTTGGCCCACGCGCAGCATCAGGTGCCCTTCAGGGGCCTCTTCCAGCAGCTCGCCGAACTGGTACTGCGCATCGCGAGAAAAGCGGGCCTTCGCCCTGCCCTGCTTCACGCGGCAGGTGAGGACTCCCTCCGGCGTGAGCTGGAGCGACCCCAGGTCCAGGGCCTCCGCCGTCCGGTCGCTCAGGCGCAGCGACACACGCTCGTCTGGCGTGACGTCCACGGTGCGCACTTCGTAGGCCGCGTCCTCTACCTGGACGTAGCACCAGTCCGGAGCGATGCGGAGCTGGTAGCGCCCGTCGTCGTCCAGGACCAGCGAGGCGTTGAAGAGCTCGATGATCTTCGGATGCTCGATGGGCGCATCGTCGTGCCACCAGCGCAGCGCCGCATCCAGGCGGATGCCGCTGTCCTCACGGGTGTGCCAACGCTTGCCAGGAGGGGGCTGACCGGTGGGAGGTTGCATGTCGCCCTTGATGTGCGGGTGGAGCCCGGCGGATTCAAGCCGCCGGGTCCTGGAGCCCTACCAGTTCCGCACGAACTCCGTGTAGCCACGAAAGGCCACGGCTCCCCAGAAGTTCACCAGCACGCCAAGCGCCAGCACGGCCACCACCGCGCGGTTGCGCAGCGACCATCCGCCAATGGCGAAGAGCAGCAGCAGGTAGGGCGTGTAGTCCAGGCTGAACCGGAAGCCGAACTGCATGTAACCGGTGTTCTGGTAGAACAGGCCCGGCAGCGCGCACACCGCCACGGTCAGCCACAGGGGCCAGTGCAGCCGGGGACGCGTGCGGGGGACCAGCAGGAACACCAGCAGGGGCAGCGTGAGCAGCAGCGTCAGTCCATGCGGGTCGTACGACAGCCTCGGCGGAGACAGCGACACCTGGGGCAACTTGAGGAACGCGGCCTGGATGTTGCGCGACAGGTACTCGAGGTTGAAGAGCCCGAAGCGGTCGATGTCCGCGTTCACCCGGTTGTTGTAGAAGTACGAGTGGCCGAACTCCCCCGGCTTGCCGAAGCGGTAGGCGTTGTAGGCGGCGGCGAGCAGCGCGAGGGGGGCGGCCCCCGCGCCGAAGAGCACGAGCTTGCGGAAGGCGGGCTTCCACGCGGTCGGAAGGGCCTTGAGCTGGGCCAGCCGGTCCGGGCCGGGGCAGAGCGCCTCCAGGACGAAGAAGAGGCCCGCGAACACCAGCGGCGTGCGGGTGAGCACGGCCATGGAATAGAAGACGCCCGCGAGCACGGGGCGCCGGGCCTTGACGGCGTTGCGCACGTACAGACACGTGAGCGCCACGCCCATCACCTGCGCGCTGAACCAGACCTCGCCCCGGATGGCGCAGTAGAAGAACAGCGTGCCGAAGGCGAGCACCAGCGACAGCACCACGTTGTCGTTACGGTTGCGCTCCGTCTCTCCCTCCTGCGCGAGGAAGCGCAGCAGCGAGTAGAAGAGCGCCACCGCGAGCGCGCCCACGAAGACGCCGAACGAGGTGTCGTTGAACTGGTAGCCGTGCAGCGCGACGAAGGGGAGCATCACGACCGCGGGGAAGGACGGGAAGCTGACGAACCAGCGGTCATCGCGCAGCAGGCGCCCTTCGCACCGCACCTTGTGCCCATCCACCACCCGCACACAGGCCCAGTCCTCCAGGTTGGGCAACACCTGCGGATCCACGTCGAGCCGCCCATCCAGCCAGGATTGCGCCTGGTAGATGAAGTGCGGCGCGGCGCTCTGCCGCAGGAAGCGCTGCGAGCTGAAGCTGGACAGCACCGTGAACGCGACCAGGAACAGCATCACCTCCACCCGGTAGGCCGACAGCCACAGGCGCACCGCGCTGCGCACCGGATGCGCTCCGGCTCCGGCTGGAGGCGTGGGTGGCTGGGTGGATTCCATCGCAGCCATGGGGCTGGAGAGCGGCGCGGCGGACTCGGGCGGGACCGGCTCGCTCGCGGTGGCGGGGGCCGGGGTCGCCGAGGACGGCGATTCCACGGGGGAAGGACGGGGACGCTTTGATTTGGAGCGACTCATGGCGACACGGGGGCGGCGGCGAGCAGGTGCAACCTCAACATCTCCAGCACGTGGGACGCTGCGAAGAGGCGGACCCGGTCCCGGTCACCCGCGAGCGAGATCCGCTCGCAGCGCGGCGCCATGCCGGGACCCGCCAGCCCGCAGTACACGGTGCCCACGGGGTCCTCGGGCGTGCCTCCGCCGGGTCCCGCGTAGCCCGTGACGGACAGGCCGAACGTGGCGCCGCAGGCGGCGCGGACTCCCTCCGCCATGGCGAGCGCCGTCTGCGGCGACACGGCGCTGTGCTTCGCGAGGAGGTCCGGGGGAACGCCCACCCAGGCGGACTTCATCTTCTCCGAGTAGGCGACCGCGCCCCCGATGAAGACCTGGCTGGAGCCTGGGACGGCCGTGAGCTCCTGCGCGACGAGCCCCCCCGTGCAGCTCTCCGCCACCGCCAGCGTGTGGCCGGCGCGCGCGAGCAGGTCCAGCAGGACGGGGGCGTACTCGCTGCCATCCGCGCCGTAGACGTGCGTGCCCAGCACCTGCCGGCAGGCGGCCTCCGCGGCGGCGAGCGCGGCGTCGGCCTCCGCCTGCGTGGGGGCTTCGGCCATCAGCTTCAGGTGGTTCTCCGGCGCGTGCGTCCGGAAGCCGAGCACCACCCGGGGATGGCTGGGGGCCAGGGGCATCACGTGCTCGTTCAGCACGGACTCCGGGAGGCGCACCGTGCGCAGCAGGCGGAAGGCGCGGAACGTGCGGTGGGGCTCGGCGGCGAGCCAGGCGCGCACGCGCGGCAGCACCTCGCCGTCCACCAGGGCGCGGTATTCGCGCGGGACGCCCGGCAGGAAGAACAGGTGGGCGCGGCCGAGCTGCTGGATGACCAGCGGCGCCGAGCCCTGGGGATTGCGCACCGGCTCGGTGCCCGCGGGGATGCGCGCCATGCGCAGGGCGCCCGGGTTGATGGCCATGCCACGCGCGGCGTAGCGCTCCTTCAGCCAGCCGAGCACCCGTGCGTCCTCTTGCATGGGGACGCCTGCCGCCGCGGCGGCGCACTCCAGCGTGAAGTCGTCCGACGTGGGGCCCAGGCCTCCCGAGACGATGACCACGTCCGCGCGCGCCGAGGCCTCCAGCAGCGCGCCCGTGATGTCCGGCCGCACGTCCCCCACCACCGACACCCGTGCGACCTTCACCCCCAGGTCGAAGAGACGGGCTTCCAGGTAGGTGCTGTTGGTGTCCGTGATGAGGCCGGTGACGAGTTCGTCACCGGTGCACAGCAGCTCGACGCGCATGGGCCGGGCATCCTAGCGGCCCCGGGCCGGGAGGGCACGGTCCGCGTCCTGGCTCCCGCGCCTGGCGGCTCAGAGGAACGCGGGACCGTCGTCCGTGGTGGCGTTGGGCTCGGAGTCCTCGTCGTCGTCCTCGTCGAGCCCGGCGGCGACCGCCACCGCGGCGACAGCGCCGACCTTGCGCGACGCCAGCCGGCTGCGCACGGAGACCGCGGACTCCACCAGTCCCATCACCAGGTACGCGAAGAAGTACGTCACCAGCACCCAGGCCGGGTGGAACTGCCGGGCGATGAACGCGCCCGTGAGCGCCATGACCATGAAGACGAGCGCCGACTTCCGGCTGGGACGCGCGTCCTTGAAGGTGCGGTAGCGCACCGTGGACACCATCAGCAGCGACAGGGCCCCCACCGCGACCGCCACCGGCAGGCGCGCGCCGTCACCGAGCGCCTCGCCCTGGCTGGCCACGTGGTGGGAGATGATGAGGGAGACGAGGACGCCGGCCGCCAGCGGGATGGGGAGCCCCACGAAGAAGCCGCCACCCCCGCCGTGCGGGTTGCGCATGGCGAGCACGTTGAAGCGCGCGAGCCGCATGGCGCCGCAGGCCATGAACGCGAAGGAGATGAACAGGCCCCAGAAGCCCATGGGGGCCAGCGCCCACTTGTAGACGAGCAGCGCCGGCGCCGCGCCAAAGGACATGACGTCCGCGAGGCTGTCGAGTTGCATGCCGAAGTCGCTCTGCGTCTTCGTCAGCCGGGCCACCCGTCCGTCGAACCCGTCGAAGAACATGGCGAAGAGGATGGCCAGGGCCGCCTGGTACAGCTGCACCGGTTCTGCCTCACCCGAGCACAGGGTGATGGCGTAGAAGCCACAGAAGATGGAGGTGACGGTGAAGAGGTTCGGGAGCACGAACATCAGTTTCCGCAGCTTCATCGTTCCCTCGACTTCCCCAGGTGGTCGGCTGCCCATGTGGCAGAAACGGCGAGGGAACGGACCTTAGCAGGGTTTTATTCGCGCCGGAGTCGGTCCCGGGTCGCATGGGAGGAGAAATGCCGTACGGGCAGTGGGCCCTGTGGGGATTGACCGCGGCGGCGGTCCTGCTGCTGGTGAACGTCGGGTGGGTCCTGCTCGTGCGGTGGTGGTACCGCCTCAAGGGCCCCCTTCCCGAGATGCTGCGCGTGCGCTGCGCGGATGGGTGGGAACTGACCGTGCACGCGCGGCGAGCCCCGGTGCGCCGCTTCGCCGAGCCTGTCTTGCTATGCCACGGGCTGGCGGCCAACCGCTTCACCTTCGACTTCGAGCCGCCCTACTCGGTGGCCCACTACCTCACCGAGGCAGGCTTCGACTGCTTCAGCGTGGAGTGGCGCGGCACCGGGCACTCGCAGCGTCCGCCCCGGGGCCGGCGGCCCACGGACTTCACCGTCGACGACCACATCCAGCACGACGGCCGGCCCTGCTGGAGCTGGCGTTGAAGGAGACCGGCGCGGAGCAGGCCTTCTGGCTGGGCCACTCCCTGGGCGGCCTGGTGGGGTACGGCGTGGCGCAGGGCCCCGAGGGCGGGAAGCTGGCGGGCCTGCTCGAGCTGGGCGCGCCGGTGTACCTCAAGTCGGAGCCGTTCCTGCGGACGCTCATCTCGCTGGGCGTGCGGGCCGCGTGGCCCGGGAGCATCCGGCAGTCGTGGGTGAGCGCCAGCATGGCGCCCTTCCTGGGCTACCTCGCGCTGCCCCTGTCGGACATCGTCGTGAACCCCCGGCACGTCCCGCCGCGCGTGCTGCGGCAGCTGTCCGTCAACATGATGGCGGCGATGAGCCGCAAGGTGCTGCTCCAGTTCCAGGACTGGATCTCCCACGACGTGTTCCGCTCCTACGACCGCAAGACGGACTGGCGCGCGGGCATCGCGAAGCTCCAACTGCCCGTGCTGGTGATGGGCGGCAGCGCGGACCGGCTCGCCACCGCGGCCAACGTGGAGGCGCAGTACGCGCTGCTCACGTCACCAGACCGCACGCTGCACGTCTTCGGCCGGGACCGCGGGGACAAGATGGACTACGGCCACGGCGACCTCATCTTCGGCACCGGCGCTCCGATGGAGGTCTACCCCGTCATCCGCGAGTGGCTCGAACAGCGCGCCACGCCCCTGCCTCCCACACCCGCTCCCGCTCAGGGCTGAGGGGTGCGGGGGCGGGAGTCGAGCCGGACGCAGGGGGATTGCAGCCCCTGCTTGTTGCTCGCGTCGACGTGGCGGAGGTGGACTCGCGTCTGGCCCTCGCAGTCGGTGGAGACCAGCTCGCCCGTCGCGTTCTTCGCGGTGAGGTCCTCCACGAGCAACTGGCCCTCTTCGATGGCCAGCAGGACGGAGCCGGAGGTGTCGCGCACGTCGACGTTCCTGGACTCCAGGGTGGCCTGCGTATCCACCGCCAACGCGGCGAGCCCGCACCCCGAGAGCCGGGCATGCCGGAGCACCACATGGGCGCGCTGTGTCGCCAGCACGCAGGAGCCCTTCGCTCGCTCGACGGTCACGGTGTCGACGTCCGCTTCCACCTGGCGCAGGTGGAGCCCGTCTCCCGCGATGCCATCCGCGGTGCTCACGTCCGTGATGACGCCCTCCCGCAGGCGCAAGCGCCCCTGCAACGCCACCACGCCGTATTCCCGTGAGCCCTCCAGGCGGAAGCGCCGGAGCTCCAGGTCCGAGGCGGTGAGCTGCAACGCCCCGTAGCTGCCCGCGTCCCTCACGACCACGTCCTCCAGCAGGCCGTTCGTCGCCGTGAGCCCCAGGCCCGCGCGCGTGGCGTGCTCCGAGGTGAAGCCGCGCACTGACAGCCGGGCCCGGCTGGCCGTCACGCCGTACTCATGCCCCTGGACCCGCACGTCCACCAGCGTCAGCGTGCCTTCCACCGTGGAGAACGCCGTGCCCGCGCCCCCGGAGGCCCGCGCCCGTTCGACCACCGCCACGCCGCCCTCCTGGCTCAGCGCCATCCGGGGCCCCTGGAAGGACACCCCCTCCAGGCGGACCGTGGCCCCACCCCGGGCCCGGACCGCGCGCGCGTAGTCGCCCACGAACGCACTGTCCCGGAGGATCAGCGAGGGCGTGGGGGTGCTCCCCGCCGCGGCCTCCACGAGCACGCCGACCGCGACCTGTGCCTGGCTGCCCGCCCCCGCCTCGAAGCGCAGGTCCCTGCCTTCGAGCGGCCCTGCCCCCAGGTGGATCGCCCCCTGCGCCTGCCCCCGGAAGGTCACGGCCCGGACCCGCGTCGGCCCCCGGGCTTCCAGGCCCCAGCCTCCTCCCTCCACCACCAGGGCTTCCAGGGCGGTGTTCCCCCGGGCCTCCACCACGGTGGCGCCAGCCCCCGTCCCCGCCAGGATCGTGGACGGGCCGTCCCCCTGGAGCCGGCTTCCTTCCGGCAGCCGGATGGGGCCTTCGTAGCGGCCGGAGGCCAGGTGCACGAGCAGCGGGCCGGGACGGTTCAGGGCCTCCGCCAGGGAGCGCAGGGGCCGCTCCCGGGTGCCGTCGCCGCCCACCGCCGCCCCGTCCACCCAGAGCTCGCCCGCCGCGTCGGGCCGCAGCGTCGGCCGTGAGCAGGCGCACAGCAGGGCCAGCAGGAGCCAGGGCAGGAGTCGGGTGCACATGCGGGCAGGCACTCTAGCCCCTTGATGGCACCCTGCTGGAGCTGGATCAGGAGCCACTGCTAAGTGATCGATTTCCCAAAGACTTTCATGCGGATTCGATCACACGGCGATCACTTCCCCTGATGGGAAAAGTAGGAGTGTGAGGATGTATCAAAAGATGCGATCCTCCCTCTCTCTACAGGGTGTATTTCGAGAGGCCAGTTTTCATCCGGAGGCCGAATTTCCGGCCCGGGAGCGGGTGGCGCATTGACAGTCGAAACCTCGATTTGTTACCTCCGCCATCCGCTCGTTCAACGCCAGACAACGCAGAGGGAGGGGTGTCATGACCAAGGCAGAGCTCGTGGAGGTGGTGGCTGCGCAGTCGAAGCTCACGAAGAAGCAGGCCGCCCAGATCCTCGACAGCGTCTTCACCAACATTGGCAAGGCGGTGAAGAAGGACACGCGCTTCAGCTACCCCGGGTTCGGCACGTGGTCGCTGCGCTCGCGCAAGGCGCGGAAGATCCGCAACCCGCAGACCAACGAGATGATGAAGCTCAAGGCGTCGAAGACGGTCGGTTTCCGTCCCGCCAAGGAGCTGAAGAACTCGCTGTAGTCGCAGGGCCCAGAAGGCCCGTCCCCCTCAGGGGCGCGAACCCGTGACCGGGTGCCGCCCCTGGGACGTGAGGACGGGGGACTGCGCCGGCATGCGGGCCACGGGACGCTCCTCGGAGGTGTCCGGGGCCGCCTCGGGGGCGACGAGCGCCTCCAGCGGATCCAGTGAACTGCCGTCGTGCCAGAGCTCGAAGTGGACGTGGACGCCGGTCGCTAGACCCGTGTCCCCCGCGAGCCCCACGACGTCGCCCCTCGCCAGCACCTCGCCGGTCGTCACCAGGACCTCGGACAGGTGGCTGTAGCGCGTCACCCACTGGCCGTCGTGCTGGACCTCCACCATCTTGCCGTGGTCGCCGTTCCAGCCGGCGCGCAGGACGACACCCCTCTCCGCGACGCCCACGGGCTGTCCGCGGCGGGCCGCCAGGTCCACGCCCGAGTGGCGGCGGAGCCGGCCGGTGATGGGGTGCCAGCGCTCCCCGTAGAGGCTGGTGATGGTGACCGGCTCCACCGGCCAGGCGAGGCGCGGCGGGCCCGAGGGCTCCGGCGGCAGCTCCCAGCGGCGCAGCGTGGACGCGCGCACGATGAGGCGGCCCACGCGCACCACCACGGCCTCCGCGAGCGGGCCCGGCATGTCGCCATAGAGGCGCGCGTCCTGCTCCAGCTCTGCCTCCATCACGCCCCGGGCGCGGGTCAGGTCGCGGGTGTCGGTGTGCTCCACCGGCCGGGCCAGGAAGGCGTCCAGGGCCGCGTTCATCGCCTCCCAGTTGCGCACCTGGTCGGTGGGCATGGCGCTGCCGCGCTGGACCTTCTGGCGGTAGGCCTGGGCCTGCCGCGCGAACGCGGTGAGCGCGGCGTCGAGCTCCGCGGAGCGCTCAGGGGCCAGCGGGCCCCGGGCGTGCGCCGGTTCGTGGGGGAGGAAGGGCCCGCTGTCGCTGACGAAGCCGCTGTCACCCGAGGTCGCGTACAGCTCCTCAAAGCTCATCTTGCCCTGGCGCGGAGTCGCGCAGGCGGAGAGGGCCAGCAGGGCGAGGACGGCGGGTCGGCGCACGGCGGGACGAGCCTACCACGCGTCAGCCCGTCCACCTGTTCCAGGCCGTGGATCATTCCCCCTGTCGGACAGGAGCGTGCGGTCCGCACCTGGCGTGTCGGACCGCCCCCGGGTCGTGGTGGACCGTTCCGCCCCCCACAGGGGGCCCGGCTCCGCGCCACGGCGGCTCTGCTTCGCGTGTGGGCGTGACGGCGGCTCGGTCCTGCCGGGACGCCCCGTCCGGAGTCCCCGTCCCAACTGGTCCGACTGTCGGACCAGTTCGGCGGCATCTGGCCCCCGACGCGGACGCGGGACCTTCCGCCGCTTTCGAGCTGGTCTGGTGTGTCCCCCGTCGTGGCTGGGGGCTTTCCGCTCCCGCGAGCCGTCCCAACCGGTCCGACTGTCGGACCCGCTGGGTCGCATCGGGCCGGCGGTGGCCCCCTGGAGGTCCCGAAGCCCAGGACCCTGGTGTGACGCCGGGGTCAGCTGGCGAGGGCCTGGCGGATCCGCGCCAGGGCGTCGTCGATGTCCGCCGTGGACACGTCCAGGTGGCACACGAGGCGGATGGAGTGCGGGCCGGTGGGGTTGGCCAGCACGCCCTGCTTCAGCAGCAGCGCGGAGGCCTCGGCCGCCGGACGCACCAGGTCCGCGAACACCATGTTCGTCTCCACTCGCGACAGGTCCACCTTCACGCCCGGAAGCTGGGCCAGGCCCTCCGCCAGCCGGCGCGCGTTGGCGTGGTCCTCGGCCAGGCGCTCCACGTGGTGCTCCAG
The DNA here is from genome assembly GCF_046520365.1 of Corallococcus sp. 4LFB. Taxonomy (NCBI): domain Bacteria; kingdom Pseudomonadati; phylum Myxococcota; class Myxococcia; order Myxococcales; family Myxococcaceae; genus Corallococcus; species Corallococcus sp. 4LFB. The sequence continues at coordinate 66 of NZ_JBKGHJ010000043.1, read as the reverse complement.
CGCGTAGAGCGCCGCCGCCGCGAGGATGCCTGCCTGCCGCATGCCGCCGCCCAGCCGCTTGCGCAG
>NZ_JBKGHJ010000439.1:0-7114 GCF_046520365.1 Corallococcus sp. 4LFB | reverse complement strand
TTCGGGCCGCGCCCGCTCCGGCGCCCCAGGCGCACAAGCCGGGGGCCGCGCTGCCCCCCATGCCCGCGTCGCTCAGCACGCGCGCCGCCTCCGTGGAAGCGGTGGAGGCGCAGCTGCGCGCGGCGGAGCAGTCCCTGCGCTTCGTGGAGACGCAGTTCACGGAGCGCCCCGAGCCCAGCAGCACCGACTCGCAGCTCAAGCGCTTCTCCGAGGGCGAGGTGTACTCGCTGCTGGGGGACTGGGCCGCCGCGTCCGTCCTCTTCTACGACCTGGTGAGCGACCCGGACTTCAAGGCGAACCCGCGCTACCCGGAGGCGGTCTTCTACCTGGCGGACGCGCTCTACCAGCAGAAGAACGACATCGGCGCGCGGGTGTACCTGCGCGACGTGCTGTCGCTGCCCCTGACGCCGCAGCGCTACAAGGAGGCCGTGAGCCGCTACCTCGCGGTGGCGGGCCGGCTCCAGCAGTTCGAGGGCATCGACGCGTACGTGGACAAGGCGCGGCAGCTGTCGGGCGGCGTGCTGGCGCCGGACATCGCCTACGTGCACGCGCGCGGCACCTTCAAGCGCCTGGACCTGTCGCCGGAGGAGCACCAGCAGCGCTCGCGCGCGCTGTTCGCCCCGCTGGCGCAAGGCCCCGGCGCCTTCCGCGTGCAGGCCGTCTACCACCTGGGCGTGCTGAGCGTGCAGGGCGGGGACTACCCCGCGGCCATCGCGCAGTTCCAGCGCATCGTGGGCAGCGGGCCGGACGCGGTGGTGTCCACGGGCCTCTCGGAAGCGGAGGCCCAGCGCTTCCGCGAGCTCGCGTACCTGTCCCTGGGCCGCCTGATGTACGAGACGGGCCGCTACGACGAGGCGCTGGACCACTACGGCCAGATTCCGCGCGAGAGCGAGCGCTTCCCGGAGTCGCTGCTGGAGGTCGCGTGGACGTACGTGCGCAAGCAGGACTTCACGCAGGCGAAGAACGCCACGGACATCCTGCTGCTCGTCGCGCCGGATTCGCAGCTCGCGCCCGAGGCGCGCATCCTCCAGGGGCACCTGCTCCAGAAGCTGCGCCAGTACGACGAGGCGCTGGAGACGTATGAGGGCGTGGTGCGCATGTTCATGCCCGCGCGCGACAAGGTGGACGCGCTGCTGCGCGTGAACCACGACCCCGTCGCGTACTTCGACAACCTGCTGGCGCGCAACGAGCGCTCCCTGGACGTGAGCACGCTGCTGCCCCCGCTGGCGCTGAAGTACGCGTCCACGCAGAAGGAGGTCGCGGACGCGGTGCGGATGGTGGGCGACCTGGACAGCGGCCGTCAGGGCGCGGGCGAGGCGAAGGCCATCGCGGAGCGCATCCTGGAGGCGCTGGACGCGCGCGGGCTGGAGGCGTTCCCGGAGCTGCAGGAGGGCTACGTCCGCGCGGAGGCCGTGGACACCGCGCTCACCGCCGTGGAGCAGTCCCTGGTGCAGGCGGAGGCCGCGCTGGTGGAGGAGAAGCTGACGCCCGCCGAGCGCGAGAAGCTGCTCGTCGCCCAGGCGCCCGCGAGGCCCAGCGGCTGCGCTTCGCGGCGCTGCCCACCACCAACAAGGAGCTGGAGGCGCGCCGCCAGCGCATGCAGGCGAAGGTGGACGCGGTGGACCGCGAGGCCTTCCGCGTGGGCTACGAGCTGCAGAGCCTGCACGCCAACGCCGCCGCCATCCGCAAGTGGGTGGAGGACACGCGCGACGAGCGGCAGGCGGACCCCGCCGAGGAGCGCGAGTTCCTGGTGCAGCTCCAGGCGGAGATCGCCGCGCTGCGCGACCTGCAGGCGGAGCTGGACCACACCCGCGCCCGGCTCGCGACGGAGCGCCAGTCCACGGACACGTCGCTGGACGGCGAGGCCGCCATCCGCGCCCGCTACTCCGCCGCGCTCCAGCAGGAGCACGGCTCCTGCGCGCCGGTGAAGGCCGGCTGTCCGGCGAGGACACCCGCGTGCTCCTGCGCATGCACGCGGTGCGCTCGCGCATCGACTCGCTGCGCGGCCGCGTGGCGGTGGCCCGGGTGGCGCTGCGCTCGCGGCTGGAGCACCGCGTGAAGTCCATCCGCGACAAGGTGCGCGTGGAGCAGGCGCTGCTCCAAGGCTACGAGCAGGAGGTGGCCGCCGCGTCCGGCGACGCCCGCAACCTGGTGGGCCGCATCGCCTACGACAGCTTCCGCCGCGTGCGGCAGCAGTTCTACGACCTGGTGCTCAAGGCCGACACCGGCACGGTGGACGTGGCCTTCAGCCGCACGCAGGACAACGCGGCGAACATCCAGAAGGTCGCCAAGGAGAAGGCGGACGCGCTGCGCGCGCTCGACACGGAGTTCAAGGACGTCCTGTCGTCGGAAGGGGGGGACTGATGGCCCTGCGCCGCCCTGCCCTCGCCCTCCTCCTGGCGCTCGCGCCGCTGGCCTCGCACGCCGCGAAGGCCAGGGCCCCCAGCCAGGCCGCCAAGAAGACCTCCACGCCGACCTCCACGCCGACCTCCACGCCCGCGGCCCCCGCGAAGGCCCAACCCGCGCCCCCGGCCGTGCCCGCGCCCACCTCGCGCTACCTGGACGGCCTGGGCCACACGCCTGAACAGGAGAAGCTGCTGCGCGACGTGAGCCGCGCGCTGGAGGCGTACGAGGCGGAGTCTCGCGACTTCCACCGCGAGGTGAAGCAGCTGGTGGAGCGGCGCTACCAGCAGAAGCGCGCGGCGCTCTCCAACGCCTACGAGAAGACGCTCACCGCGCTGGAGTCGCAGGAGCGCACGCAGCGGCTGGACGCCATCGCCCGCTTCGAGGACTTCCTGCGCCGCTACCCGGCTGAGCCTCGCGCCACGCCGGACGTGATGTTCCGGCTGGCGGAGCTGTACTACGAGCGCTCCGCGGACGAGCACCAGCTGGCCCGCCGCGACTACGCGGAGCGCGTGCGCACGATGTCCGACGAGGCGATGGCGGACCTGCCGCCGGAGCCGGAGGTGGACTTCACGCCGTCCATCGGGCTGTACCGCACGCTCCTCGCGCGCTTCCCGGACTACAGGCTCAACGACGGCTCGATGTACCTGCTGGCGTACTGCCTCAACGAGCAGCACAAGGACGAGGAGAGCCTCGCCACCTACCAGCAGCTCACCACGCGCTACCCCAAGAGCCGCTTCGCCACCGACGCGTGGACGCGCATCGGCGAGTACTGGTTCGAGGACGAGACCGACCCGGAGGCGCTGCGCAAGGCCGCCGACGCGTACACCGTCGCCACGCGCGACACCGAGCACCGGTTCTACGACAAGGCCCGCTACAAGCTGGCCTGGACGTACTACCGGATGGACTGGTTCGAGGAGTCCGTGGACAGCTTCCTGCTGCTCCTGGACCACTACCAGTCCCACCAGCAGTCCGGCAGCAAGGCGGACGAAGGCGACCTGCGCTCGGAGGCGCTCCAGTACATCGCGCTGTCGCTGGCGGACGAGGCGTGGGGCGGCGTGGCCAAGGCCCGCGACCTCTTCGCGAAGCGCGGCGGCCGGCCCTACGAGGCGGAGGTGTACCGGCGGCTGGGCAACGTCTACTTCGACCAGCTCCGCAACGAGGAGGCCATCGCCGCGTACCAGCAGGTGCTCTCCACCGAGCCCCTCACCGCGGACGCGCCGCGCCTCCAGCAACGCATCGTCCAGGCCTACGAGCGCGACCGGCGCATGGACCTGTACGCGCAGGAGTCGGAGAAGCTGGCCAACAGCTACCTGCCCGGCGGCGCCTGGTACGAGAAGAACAAGGACGACCCGAACGCGCTGTCGCACGCGCAGACGCTCGCCGAGCAGAGCCTCTACTCCGCCGCCGCGTACCAGCACCAGCAGGCGCAGGCCTTCCAGAAGGAGGGCAAGGACGCGGAGGCGAAGTCCACCTACGCCGCCGCAGCGCGCGCGTACGGCACCTACCTGGAGCGCTTCCCGCGCAGCAAGACCGCGTACGCGATGCGCTTCTTCCACGCCGAGTCCCTCTTCAACTCGGATGCGTACGGCGCGGCGGCGAAGGAGTACGAGGCCGTCCGCGACTCCAACCAGGACAACACCTACCGGGACGTGTCCGCGCACAACGCGGTGCTCGCCTGGAAGGCGCAGCTGGACGAGGACGTGAAGGCCGGCCGCGTGCCCGAGCGCAAGCCGCTGCGCGCCAGCGAGCGCCCCAAGGACGGCGCGCACGCGCCCGTGGCCCTGGCCCAGACGGAGGCCGCGCTCGTGAAGGCGTCCGACGCCTACGTCGCGCTCCTGCCCAAGGAGGAGGCCGCGCCGGGCATCGCGTACCAGGCCGCGGAGCTGTTCTACACGCACGACGACTTCGCCCAGGCCCGCCCCCGCTTCGAGCGGGTGGTGCAGGCGTACCCGCGCAACCCGGTGGCCGGCTACGCCACCAACCTCATCATCGAGTCCTTCCTCGTGGACCAGGACTGGAAGAGCGTGGAGGAGGTCAGCGCGCGGCTCGCCAGCAACGCGCAGGTGGTGGACCCGTCCAGTGAGCAGTACCGCGAGCTGATGAAGTTCAAGCTCGCGGGCCGCTTCAACCTGGCGGATCAGCTGGCGTCGCAGAAGCGCTACGACGAGGCGGCGAGGAAGTACCTCCAGCTGGTGGAGGAGGCCCCCCGCCACGAGTTCGCCGACAAGGCGCTCAACAACGCCGCGGTGGCGTACGAGGAGCTGCGCCGGTTCGACTCCGCGATGAAGCTCTACGAGCGCGTGTACCGCGACTATCCGAAGTCGCCGTGGGCCCACACCGCGCTGTTCCGCGTGGCCCTCAACGCGCAGAAGTCCTACGACTTCGACAAGGCCGTCACCAGCTACCAGAAGCTGGTGAAGGACTACCCGAAGGCCGAGGAGCGTGAGGCGGCGCTCTACAACGCGGCGTCGCTGCTCGAAGGCCAGCAGCGCTACGCGGAGGCCGCGGCTGCCTTCCAGCGCTGCGTGGAGCTGTATCCCCACGGGAAGAACGCGCCGGAGAACCAGTACCGCGCGGCCCGCATCCTGGAGAAGCAGGGCGACACGCGGGGCGAGATCCAGGCGCTGGAGGCGTTCGTCCGCAAGTTCGCGAGCAAGGCGGATCAGGTGGAGCTGGTGGTGGACGCGAAGCGCCGCCTGGGCGACGCGTGGAAGAAGCGCGGCAACGCGAAGGAGGCCCGGCGCGCCTGGGCCGCCGCCGCGGACGACTTCGACCGCCGCAAGCTGAAGCCCGACACGCAGCCGCGCGCCGCCGAGGCCGCCGCCTACAGCCGCTTCCAGCTGGCCGAGCTGGAGTTCCAGCGCTTCGACGCGCTGAAGCTCAGCGGCTCCGGCAAGGCGCTGGAGAAGAGCTTCACCAAGAAGACGGAGGCCGTGAAGGCGGTGGATGCCGCGTACGCCCGGGTGCTGCCGTACAAGCAGCGCGAGTGGTCGCTGGCGTCGTTCTACCGGCGCGGCTACGCCCTGGAGCGCTTCGCCGCCACGCTGCTGGACGCGCCGGTGCCCCCGGAGGTGAAGCGCCTGGGCGACGACGCGGTGCTGACGTACCAGGACATGCTCACGCAGCGCACGGTGGCGCTGGAGGACCGCGCGGTGGAGAGCTACGCCGCCACGCTCAAGGAGGCGCGCAACAGCCGCGTCTCCAACGAGTGGACCCGCCGCACGCTGGAGGCGCTCAACCGCTTCCGTCCCAAGGAATATCCCGTCCTGAAGGCGGCCCGCGGCGTGCTCGCGTCGGAGACCGTGTATCCGGACGGCCTGCTGGGCAGCCTCGCCGCGCCCGCCGCGCCCGCGCGCGTGGACCCCGACAAGGCGCCCCGGCTGACGGAAGGGGGCACGCCATGAACGCGGGCCGCAAGTTCGCGCTCACCGGGCTGGTGCTCTGGCTGTCCGCCTGCGCCACCGCGCCCGAGACGCGCAAGGACGCGAAGCTCACCGGCCCGGAGTCAGGGCCCGCCACGGCCGTGAGCACGGCGCCGAAGGCCAGCGAAAGCAAGTCCGGTGAAGCGAAGGCCGGCGACGCGAAGGCTGGCGACGCGAAGGCCGCGGTGCAGCCGGCGCCGGTCGCCAAGTCGCTCTCCGGTCAGGAGCGGGACTTCACCAGCGCGGTGGAGGTCGCCCGGCGCGGCGAGCTGACCATCGCGGAGACCGCGCTCAAGGCCCTGCTGGAGAAGTCCCCGAAGCTGGGCCCCGCGTGGACGAACCTGGGCATCGTGCAGGAGCGCCAGGGCCGCTTCCCGGACGCGGAGCGCTCCTACCGGCAGGCGCTGGCGCTGGAGCCGGACCTGGAGGCCGCGTGGGACTGCCTGGTGCGGCTGTCGGCGCGCACGGGCCGCGCGGCGTCACTGGAGGCGGAGCTGCGCGAGGCGCTGACGAAGCAGGACTCGGTGGCCCGGCGCACGGCGCTGGCGCTCAATCTCCTGTTGCAGAAGCAGCACGCGGCCGCCGTCGCGGAGGCCCGCCGCGCGCTCCAGGTCAGCGAGCAGCACGTGCCCGCCATGCAGGTGCTCGCGCAGGTGTACGCCCGCGAGGGCAAGTTCGAGCTGGCGTCCATGGTGCTGGGCAACGCGCTCGCCATCGACGCGCAGGACGCGGCCACCCTCAACGCCCTGGGCCTGGTGCACCTGGGCCTCAAGGAGCGTCCCCAGGCGCTGGAGCGCTTCCGCCAGGCCATCGCGCTGCGGCCGGACTTCGCCGAGGCGCGCAACAACCTGGGCACCCTGCTCAACGAGGGCGAGGACTACGCCAGTGCCCGCGTGGAGCTGGAGGCCGCGGTGAAGGCCGCGCCGGACTTCGCCGCCGCCCACCTCAACCTGGGCAACGCGTACCGGGGCGAGGGCGACTTCCCCCGCGCCCTGGCGGAGTACGAGCGCGTGCTCCAGCTCCAGCCCGACGCGAAGGACCCGTACTTCAACCTGGGCCTGCTCCACCTGGACCTGGAGCCCGCCGGCATGGACCCGCTGGAGCGCCTCCAGAAGGCCGCGGCCTTCCTGGGCCAGTACCAGGCCAGGGGCGGCACCGACGAGCGCACCGCGCAGTACCTCAAGGACGCGCAGAAGGGCATCGACCGGGAGACCCGCCGCCGCGAGCGCGAGCGCAAGGAGGGCCTGAAGAAGGCCGCCGGGCCGCCGCCGCGCCCACGACGCCCC
>NZ_JBKGHJ010000438.1:0-7120 GCF_046520365.1 Corallococcus sp. 4LFB | reverse complement strand
GGCTGCCCAGCCGCCGCGGCAGACGGCTCCCGAGGAGAAGCGGCCGTCCGTGGAGCCCGCGGACCCGCCCGCCGTCACGACCCGGGCGAAGGCGCCGCGCGGTGGTGGCGCCCCGGAGTCGATGCCGGACAGCGTGCGCGAGGACCTGGCGTCCGCGCAGAAGGCGCTGGACGCGTTGAACACGTCAGAAGCGTTGCGTCACATCCGGCGCAGCCAGCGCACGAAGATCACCGGCCTGTCGTTCTCGCTGCTCACCCGCGTGTACTGCCATCAGCACGACCTGGCGAATGCGCGGGCGCAATGGACCCGGGTCCCGGCAACGGAACGTCCCAAGGTCCGACAATATTGTTCGCAGTACGAAATCGACCTCTAGGGTCGTCCGGGCGCGCGGAAGCTCCAGAGCGGGGGCGCGCCCTCAATTCAAGGAGTCGTCGTGAGAGTCCTACTGGCAGTGGGGGTCGTGGCGCTGTCCCTGGGGTGTTCCCGGGGCGTGCGGCCCGACAGCGCCGTGGCGGGCACGAAGCCCGTCACCGGCAAGGTGTATTCCAACGAGGCCGGCGAGCAGGTCACCCTCATCGGGCTGGAGCCCGGTGACGCGCACAAGGCGCTGGTGATGTTCGAGGGCACGAAGAGCGAGCTGGACGGCCAGGTGCTGGTCGCGTCCGTGGGCAAGGAGCGGCGCAAGACGGAGTACCGGACGATGTGGCGTGGCCACAGCCAGCGCTTCGTCTCCGTGGAGGACCGGGGCGGCTATGAGGACCTCATCTTCAGCAACGTGAACCACACGGGCTACACGCACCTGAAGCCGGACACGGGGAAGACGGGCGCGCTCAAGGTGGAGAAGGTCTTCGAGCGCTACCAGGACCTGGAGGGCGACAAGAAGTACCAGGCGCTGCTCGCGTTCGACCGCAAGTTCTGGACGAACCAGGCGGAGGCGCAGCTGGGTGAGGTGCTCGCGGAGACGAACAAGGCGTGCGGCTCCAAGCTGACGGCCGCCGTGGCCTGGGACTCCGTCACGGACAAGCAGCTCAACGACATCTCCTACGGCAGCTACTGCGCGCGCCCGCTGGAGTCGCTCCAGAAGCTGTGCGAGCGCTCCGACGAGGCGAAGCGCGCCGTCCAGGAGAAGCTCCAGACGGTGGAGTGCCGCATGGACGCGCAGGCGGCGCTGAAGCTGGAAGCGCGCAAGGTCATCTGGTCCGTGGCGGAAGGCAGCCTGGTCCAGCCTGACGCGACCACCACCTACTTCACCGACACCCTCTAGAACGAAAGCCCACCGACATGACGCTTCGACACATGGTCATCGCCCTGGGGCTCGTCCTGGCCCCGCAAGCCGCGCTCGCGCTGGATCCGCCCTGGGGGAAGGAACAGAAGCTGCGTGAGCGCATGGTGCTGGAGTCCGCGAAGGTCTGCGCGGACGGCAAGGGCCACTACACGGTCCTCGTCCCCCACTCGCCGGAGCACGACGGCGGAGACCTGTACTACGGGGACGGCAAGACGTTCACGCAGGTGGCTCCCGTGGGCTACCCCGACAGCAAGGAGGGCATGTTCTTCGAGCCGCGCTTCTTCAACCCCAAGGCCAACGACAGCTTCCGCGGCGTGGACTACCGCGTCGTCTCCTACCTGCGGCTCAGCGAGGATGCCAAGACGTGCACGCTCAGCTGCGGGGAGAAGCGCGTGCCGCAGCAGCCGGTGCCGGCGGAGCAGGCGAAGGAGCTCCTGCGCAAGGCCAGCTACCAGCCCAGCCCGACGAAGTTCCAGCCGTACGCGCTGCTGCGCGACGACAAGGGCACGTACTACCTGGTGGAGCGCGGCATCGGCGCGGACAACAAGAGCTTCCGCATCTTCACGGGCCAGCGCGGCCAGGTGAAGCAGCAGAAGATGCTCAACGTCGTCACCGACTCGCAGGGGGAGATCTTCTCCACGCAGGGCGGCGACCTGCGCCTCGTGGTGGACCGCGAGGAGCCGTCGTTCTGGGTGGTGAGGAGCAAGCGCCAGAAGCTGCGCGCGGTGCCGGTGGGGGAGAACCTGCCGTTCATCTACAACGAGCTGGGCGTCTACACGGGCGCGCGGCTGGGCACGCCCTGCGACGACGTGTAGCGGCCGTGAGGCGGTAGAGGCCCCGGGCACGGTCAGCCGTTGAGCACCTTCACGGCCTTCACCATGTCCGGGGCCAGCTCCTCGTGCTCCACGAGGGTGAACCCCAGCTTCTTGCTGACGGCCTGCATGCCGCGGTTGCGCGTGAGGATGTCCGCGACGATGCGGCGCAGCCCCCAGTCCCGGCCGACGTCCACCAGCCGCCGGAGCAGCTCCGTGCCCAGGCCCAGCCGCTGCGCTTTGTCGCTGACGGTGATGGCGAACTCCGCGTCCTTCGTGCCGCGCAGGCGCGTGAGCCGGCCCACCGCCAATATCTCTCCCCCGCCCTTCCCGTCCGCGGACGGCCGCTCCGCGACGAGCGCCATCTCCCGCGCGTAGTCGTTGAAGCAGATGCGCGCCAGGCGCTCGTGCGCCACGCGCTGGCTGAGCTTCATCAGGCCCGCGTAGCGCATGAACACCGTCTGTTCGGACAGGGCCTGGTGGAAGCGCCCCATGGCGGGCTCGTCCTCCGGGCGGATGGGGCGCACGAGCAGCTGCTCGCCGTTCTTCAGCGTGAGCAGCTGCGCGTACTGGTGCGGGTACGGTTCGATGGCGAGCTTCGGCAGCGACGCGGCGGAGGCGTCCGGCGGGTGCAGCACCACGCGCGCGTCCAGCGCGATGATGCGCTCCGCGGAGACGAGCAGCGGGTTGATGTCCAGCTCGCGGATGAAGGGCTGCTCCACCACCAGCTGGCTGAAGCGCACCATCAGCCGCTCCAGCGCGCCCAGGTCCACGGGCGCCCGGCCGCGCACGCCCTTGAGCGCGTGGTGGATGCGCGTGCGCTCCATCATCCGGCGCGCCAGCGTGGTGTTGAGGGGCGGCAGGCCCAGGGCCCGGTCCTGCATCACCTCCACCAGCGTGCCGCCCGCGCCAAAGAGCAGCACCGGGCCGAACTGCGCGTCCAGGCTGCTGCCCAGAATCAGCTCGTAGCCGTCCAGCTTCGCCATGGGCTGCACGGTGACGCCGTCGAACGCGTCCGCCAGCCCCCGCTCCGCGAGCGCGGCGCGGATGGCGCGGAAGGCCTCCCGCACCTGCGCCTCGTCGCGCAGGTCCAGCCGCACGCCGCCCACGTCCGTCTTGTGCGTCACCGTGAGCGAGTGCAGCTTGAGCACCACGGGGAAGCCCAGCGTGTGGGCCTTCCGCACCGCCTCGTCCTCGGAGGTGGCCAGCCACGTCTCCACGGTGGGGATGCCGTAGGCGGCCAGCAGCCGCTTGGACTCGTACTCGGACAGGAGGACGCGGCCGGAGGCGCGGGCCTCGTCCACCAGCGCGCGCGCCACGTCGCGGCCTCCGCCGGTGGGCTCCTCCGCCAGCGTGGGCGTCTCATAGAGCCCGGCGATGTTGTCCGAGTAGCGCCACATGTAGTTGAAGACGCGGGCCGCGGTGTCCGGGTAGCCGAAGGTCGGGATGCCCGCGTCGTTGAGGATGCGCTCGCCGGCGGCCACTTCGGAGCCGCCCATCCAGCTGGCGAGCACGGGCTTGCCGGGCAGCTTCGCGTAGCCCTTGAGGCGGTCCGCCGTCTGGGTGGGCTCCGTCATGTCCTGCGGGGTGAGGATGACGAGCAGGCCGTCGCTGTTGGGGTCCGCGCCGGTGGTCTCCAGCGCCTTCGCGTAGCGCTCCGCGTCCGCGTCTCCCAGGATGTCCACCGGGTTGGCGTGGCTCCACGGCGGCGGCAGGAAGGCGTCCAGCCGCGCGCGCGTGGCGTCGGACAGCACGGCCAGCTCGCCGCCGCCGGACACCAGCGCGTCCGTGGCGAGCACCGCGGGGCCGCCGCGTTGGTGAGCAGCGTGAGCCTGCGGCCGGAGGGCCGGGGCTGGCGGGCCAGCACCTCCGCCATGTGGAAGAGGTCCTCGATGGAGTCCACGCGCAGCACGCCCGCGCGGCGGAAGGCGGCGGAGAGCACCTCGTCGCTGCCGGCCAGCGTGCCGGTGTGCGACGCGGCGGCCTGCGCGGCCTGCGCGGTGCGGCCGGCCTTGATGACGATGATGGGCTTGGTGAGCGCCACCTCGCGCGCGGCGGACAGGAAGGCGCGCGCGTCGCCGATGGACTCCATGTAGAGCAGGATGGAGCGCGTCATCGGATCATCCGCGAGGAAGTCGATGAGGTCTCCCCAGCCCACGTCCAGCATGGAGCCCACGGAGACGAAGGCGCTGAAGCCCACGGCCTCGCGCAGGCTCCAGTCCAGGATGGAGGTGAGCAGCGCGCCGGACTGGCTGATGAAGGCCACGTTGCCGGGGCGGGCCATGCCCTTGGCGAAGGTGGCGTTGAAGCCGCCCGTGGGGCGCATCACGCCCAGGCAGTTGGGCCCGATGATGCGCAGGTTCGCGGCCTGCGCGATGCGCAGCACCTCCTGCTCTAGCTTCACGCCCTCCGGGCCCGTCTCCTTGAAGCCCGCGGAGATGATGATGGCGCCCTTGACGCCGACCTCCGCGCACTCGCGGATGATGGCCGGCACGGACTTCGCCGGGGTGACGATGACGGCCAGGTCCACGGCCTCCGGCAGCGCGCGCAGGGAAGGCCACGCCTTGATGCCCAGCACGTTGGGGCGCTGCGGGTTGACGGGATAGACGGTGCCGCCGAACGGGCTGCTGATGAGGTTCCAGAGGACGGTGCGCCCCACGCTGCCGGGGCGCTCGCTCGCCCCCACCACCGCGACGCTGCGGGGGGAGAAGAGGACCTCCAGCGGCTGGCGCGTGCGCTGGTGAAGCAGGTCGATGGAGGGGTCCGTCCGGGCCGGGGGCGTGGCGGGGCGTTGCTCGTCCATGGTGCGCTCGTGTTGGGTGGGGTGGCCGTACCGGGTGAATCTCCGGTCGGCCCCCATCGTGCACCAGTTGGGAGGAAGAGGACGGGGCGGCGGACGCTCCCCTGTCCTCTTTTGCATGCGGACGGCGGGGCGTCCGCGGCCCGGGAAGGCTACCGGACGGGGCGGCGCCGGAAGCCCCAGGCGAGCAGGACGAGCGTCCCGAGCCACGGTGCCCAGCCGGAAGGGCCTCCCGCCGAGCATGCGAAGCCGCGCGCCGTGTCGTCCTCCTCGAGGCCCTGTCCCCCGGTGATGCGCCACAGCGGATCCGACGCCACGCTGAACGAGGAGGGCGACGAGAAGCCGCTGCGGTGCCCCTGGGAGTCCTGCGCCTCCACGCGCCACGTGTACGTGCCCGCGGACAGGGTCCCGGGCAGCGTCAGGGACGTGCCCGCCGCGTTGAGCGACGCGAGCACGGCGCCGTCGCGGCTCAGCTCCAACCGGTAGTTGACCGCGTCGCCCTCCGGGTCGATGGAGGCGTCCCACGTGAAGGTCACGTCGCCGGACGTCACGAGCCCGCTGTCGGAAGGCGAGCGGAGCACGGGCACGGCCGGCGCGTGCGGCACCTGCGCGACGACGGTGGAGGTGACGGTCGCGGGGGGGGAGGCCGTGGTGCCGTCATGCGCCTGGAAGGTGAAGGCGTCCGGCCCCTCGTAGCCGGCCTGCGGCGTGTAGACGAGGTGGGGCGCGGCGCCGGAGAGCGTTCCGTGCTCGGGGGCCTGGAGCACGCTGTAGGTCAGCGTGTCGCCGTCCGCGTCGGTGGCCTCCAGGGTGACGGGCACGCCCTGCCCCACCGGCGTGGTGAGTGACGCGCTTCGCGCCACGGGGGCCAGGTTCACGGTGCCGAGGGTCACGGACACGGGCCAGGACTCCGTGGTCCCGTCATTCGCGCGGTAGGTGAAGGAGTCCGTGCCGGTATGGCCCGCGTTGGGCGTGTACGTCAGGTACGGCGCGGTGCCGGACAGCGTGCCGCGCGTGGGCTGGGTGAGGAGGCGGAACGTGAGCGCATCCCCGTCGCTGTCCTGCCCGGAGAGCGTGAGCTGCACCGGCTTCGCCTTGGAGGTCGTGACGGCGAAGGCGAGCGCCACCGGGATGGAGTTGCGCACCTGGAGCGTCACGGCGCCCACGTTGGAGTCCGCGACGCCGTCGCTCACGCGGAAGCTGAACGTGTCGACGCCGCTGTAGCCGGCGGCGGGCGTGTAGACGCGGTACGCGCCCGCGCCGGACAGGGAGCCGTGCTGGGGCGCCTGGACGACGGAGTACGTCAGCGAGTCCGAGTCCGCGTCCACGCCGGAGAGGGTCACGGCGATGGGCGTGTTCTTCTGCAGGGACAGGGAGGCATTGAGCGCGACGGGGGCGGCGTTGTCGTCGGTGACGCGCACCATGCGGCCACCGGTGGCGCCCTGGACGGTGACGAGCAGCAGGTACTGGCCGGCCGCGACGGTGGGCGCGCGCGCGGAGAGCTGCTTGCCGTCCTGCCACCCGGTGACGCCCTTCACCCAGGAGACAGCGCCGCTCTCCACGTTCACGAGCCGGACCAGGGGGACCTCGCTCGCGGAGGAGCTCGTGTTGCCGCTGGCGCCATCGGAGACGCCGCGCAGCCGGGTGCCCGTGGCGAGGAACGTGGCCCCAGGAGACAGGATGCGCGGCGTGTCGAGCGTGGGCCGCGCGGCGGGCACCGAGGACAGGGGGTCGAAGGCCTCCACGGAGGCCAGCACCGTGCTGCTGCGTCCACCGGACACGAGGACTTCTCCCGTGGCCAGCAGCGTCGCGGTGTGGCCGGTGCGCGCGGTCACCATGGGCGTCAGGTAGTCCCACGTCGCGGTGGACGGGTCGAAGCGCTCGGTGCTGTTGAAGTAGCTCCCCGCTCCGCTGTGCCCGCCCATGATGACGACATCGCCGGAAGGCAGCAGGGTCGCGGTGTGGCCCGCGCGCGGAACGCCCAGGCGGGCAAGCCGGGTCCAGGTGTCGAGGCCCGGGTCGTACTGCTCCACTTCGGAAGTGGCCCCCCCGCCCGTGGTGAGGCCGCCGGCGAGCAGCACCTTGCCGCCAGGCAGCACCGTCGCGGTGTGGTCCTCCCGGGCCGTGAGCATCGTGAGCACGGCGCTCCAGGTGTCCGTGGCCGGATCGTAGATTTGCGCGGTGTCGAGCGCGCGTGCGCTGGTGCGCCGCGACCAGCACCTT
>NZ_JBKGHJ010000437.1:0-7135 GCF_046520365.1 Corallococcus sp. 4LFB | reverse complement strand
GTCCATCGCCGCCGCGCCGGGGGCCGGCACTCCGGATCCGCTGGACGCCACGCACCTGGTGGCGCGGCTCGTGGCGCTGGCGTCTCCGCTGGCCCACGCCTGGGCTGCCCGGGCGTCCGGGCTCCGCGCGCTGTGAGCGAAGTGCTGCGCCGGCAGTCCCGCTTCAACGGCGAGGCCGTGGTGGCGCTGGCCGCCATCCTCGGCGTGCGCACGCCGCCTCCGCCCGTGCCCGCGCTGGAGGACTTCCACCACTGGTGCACGCTGCGCGAGTCCGGGGACATCCACGCCGCCCGCGAGGCCGTGGCGCGGCTGCCGCGCCGTCCCCGGCTGTCCCTCCTCGTCGCCACCGCGGGGGCCTGTCCCGCGCACCTGCGCGAGTGCCTCGCGTCGGTGGAGGCGCAGGTGTACCCGGAGTGGGAGCTGGTGCTCGTGGGGCCGGAGGACGGGCCCGCGCTGCCCGAGCCCTGGGCCTCGTCGCGCCGTCAGCCGCGCATCCGCCGGGTGACGCTCTCCGGGCCCACCGACTTCGCCCGCGCGCTGCGCGTGGGCCTCCAGGCCGCCAGCGGGGACTTCGTGGGCGTGCTGGGCGCGGAGGACACGCTCGCGCCCCATGCCCTGGCGGAGGTGGCGCTGGCCCTGGGCGCGAACGCGGGCCTGGACGTCGTCTACGGCGACGAGGACCGGCTGGACACGCGCGGGCGCCGCACGGCCCCCTTCTTCAAGCCGGACTGGTCCCCGGACCTGCTGCGCTCGGTGGACTACCTGGGCCGGGGAGTGCTCGCGCGCCGCTCGCTGGTGGAGTCCGTGGGCGGCTTCCGCGAGGGCTTCCCGGGCGCCGAGGAGTACGACCTCTTCCTGCGCCTCAGCGAGGCGACGGAGCGCATTGGCCACGTGCCGCACCTGCTCTACCACCGGCGCCTGGGCGCCGTGGGCCAGGTGTCCCAGGAGGGCCGCCACGCGCTCGCGGAGCACCTGTCGCGCCGGGGCGAGGACGCCGAGGTGACGGTGCCAGGGCCCGGCCGCTACCGCGTGCGCTACGCCGTGCGGGGCACCCCGAAGGTGTCCATCATCGTCCCGTTCAAGGACCGGCCGGACCTCCTCAAGACGCTCACGGACACGCTGCTGGAGCGCACGACGTACCCGCACTTCGAGCTGGTGCTCGTGTCCAACAACAGCGTCCGCCCGGAGACCTTCGCGCTCCTGGACACGCTCACGGACGCGCGCGTGGTGAAGCGCACCTGGGACTTCCCTTTCAACTACCCGGCCATCAACAACTGGGCGGCGGGGCAGGCCACGGGCGAGCTGCTGCTGTTCCTCAACAACGACATGGAGGTGGTGGACCCCGGCTGGCTCACGGAGCTGGTGTCCCAGGCGCAGCGCCCGGAGGTGGGCGCGGTGGGCGCGAAGCTCCTCTTCCCCGAGGGCACCGTGCAGCACGCGGGCGTCGTCGTGGGCATGACGGGCATGGCGGGCCACCCCTTCTGGCGCCTGCCGGACGGGCCCATCGCCACGCCCTTCGGCCACACGGAGTGGGTGCGCAACTGGCTGTCCGTCACCAGCGCGTGCGTGATGATCCGCCGGCCCCTCTTCGACGCGCTGGGCGGCTTCGACGAGCGCTTCCTCCTGTGCGGCAGCGACGTGGACCTGGGCCTGCGGCTGCACGCCCGGGGCCTGCGCGTGGTGTGCACGCCCTTCGCGCGCGTGGTGCACCACGAGTCCGCCAGCCGCCGCACGGACGCCATTCCGGAGCCGGACTACTGGCGCTCCTTCACGTCGTACCGGCCGTGGCTTCTCAAGGGCGACCCCTACTACAACCCCAACCTCACGCTCCTGTCGGGGGACTGCGACCTGCGCCGCCACCCCGAGGACGGCGAGGCGCTGGCGGTGCGCACGCTGGCCCACGAGGTGCCCAGCGCGCGGCGCCCGCCAACGTGACGGCTAGCGGATGGCCCGCCAGGTGAACCAGGCGTCGTAGGCCAGGTTCGCCAGCGGCACGCCGCTGCGGCGCACCACGCTGTCGCGCCAGGGGTTCGTCTCGAAGGCCTTCCACGCCTCCTTGAGCGCCCCCTTCACCGAGCCCAGCTGCGCCAGCTTCGCCAGCTCCAGCTTGAGGCCGAAGGTGGTGATTTCGTGCACGCCGAAGCTCTCCACGTGCGAGTACTTGAGGAACTCGCGCGCCTCCTGCTCCGTGGGGTAGCGCGTGTAGCGCAAGAGCTCCTGGAGCGTGCCGGGCTGCAGCTCGTCCGCGGTGAAGCGCAGCAGGGGGGACAGCCGCGCGTAGTCCCGCGCGTAGTCGTACATGCCCTCCTGCACGCGGCGGAAGAAGCGGGCGCTGTTGTCCTTCTCCTGGTCGTGGTGCAGCAGCTCCGGCATGGGCAGGTGCGGCGCCCAGGGGTTCTTCCCGTAGCGCACCGTGCTGCCGTGGTTCGCCGTGGTGATCATCTCGAAGATGGCGGTGTTGCGCAGGAAGTCCGCCTCCTCCAGGTCGCGCCGCCGCAGGTCCGACAGGTAGCCGTACTTGAAGGACTTCTTCGCCAGCGGCTGACCGTCCGGCACGTAGGCCAGGTAGAAGCCGTGCAGCTCCGGGAAGCGCGCGTCGTGCTCGAAGGCGCGCATCAGGTTGTCCTGCATGCTGCCCTTCCACCCGATGTCCACGAGCGCCGTGCGCTCCAGGCCCATCAGCCCGCGGTACTCCAGGTAGCGGGACAGGTTCGCGCGCGCCTCGTCGCGGCGCTGGTGGAAGGCCACGCGCACGCGGCGCGACGCGAGGAAGCGCTGGAAGGCGGCGTCCTTCGTGGGCTCCAGGATGGGGCGGTCCGGGTCCGTGAGGCCGCACTCGGCGGCCAGCCGGATGAACTCGTCCTGGGGCAGCGACAGGTTCTTGAGCAGGCCGCGCAGCGACTGGCGGCTGTACTGGCGCCAGAAGCGGTGCACCTCCTCCCAGCTCAGCTCGCGCATGGACGCGAGGATGGTGGAGGCCCGGCTGACGAACAGGTAGTGCGCCTTCGGCACCCGGCGGAACAGCCCGGAGTCCTTCAGGAGCGCGAACACCTTGAGCAGCGTCAGGCCCTCGCGCGCCAGGAAGTAGACGTGGTCGATGCCCAGCTTCTCCGAGCGCTCGATGACGTCCACCACGAAGGCCACGATGCCCGGCGCCAGCGTGCGGCCCAGCTGGTAGCTCGGGTCGTCGTCCCGCTCGCGGACGTGGCGGGCCTCGTTGCCCAGCACGACGTCCACGTAGTGCGCGGCCCAGTACGGGTTCTGCTCCACGGCCTTCTGCGCCACCTCCAGCCGGCGGCGGCGCAGCTTCTCGTCCGGGTCCTCCACGCGCAGGGTGGAGATGCCCAGCCGGCGCGGCTGCACGTTGTCGGCGTTCTCGTCGTCGCCGACGAAGAAGAGCTGCTCGGGCTTGAGCCCCTCGCGCTCCAGCACGCGCGGGAAGAGCCGGCCGGACGCCTTGCGCAGCCCCTCGTCGATGGAGACGTAGCCCGCGTCGAAGTACTGCTCCAGCCCGCAGTGCCGCAGCAGCTCCCGCAGGAGCGGCTGCGACAGGTACATGTCACTCACGAAGATGAGCCGCTTGCCCTGGGCCTTCAGCGCGGACAGCACCTCCGGGATGCCCGGCGCGGGCCGCAGCGCCAGCTTCTCCAGCTCCAGCTCCAGCGCGCGCAGCTCCTCGGCCATGCGCGAGCGCATCGGCTCCCGGGGCACCCAGCTGCCCGCCCAGCGCTGCAGGAGCGCCTCGAAGTCCACCTCGTTGTCGCGGCCCTGGGCCACCTGCTCCCCGGCGATCTCCATCTCCAGGGCGAAGCGGCGCTGACGCACCTGGGCCACCGTGGGCAGGGCCTTGGGGTGCACCAGCTCCTTCAGCCGCGCGTGGAAGCCGCGCGCCACGGCCGTCTTGAGCCACTCGCCCTCCACGCTGCGCACCACCAGCGTGTTGAAGACGTCGAAGCCCACCACGTCGTAGCCCGCCGTCGCGGTGAGCAGCCGCTCGCGCAGCGTGGCGAAGGGGGAGGACTCAATGGGGGGCGCGTCGCCCGCGCGGAAGAGGCGCGAGGCCTGGGCCAGGCCGTCCACCACGTTGGGCGGCAGGGCCTCCGAGGCAATCACCGACATGCGCTCGCCGGGCGTCGCGCGCGGGTGCTTCGTGGCGACGGGAGCGCCCTTCTGCGTCAGGTACAGGTCGCGCGCGGTCTCCACCGCCCAGCGCTGGAGGGCGGGAAGCAGCGCGGCCGCTGCGGGTTCACGGCGGGCTGTCATCTGCTTCCGGTGTCCTTGGCTCTAGTTGGGGACGGCCGCGAGGGTGCGGCTGGGACGCGTGAGCTTCTCCGCGCCCAGGGCCTCCGCGGCGGAGCCTCCGGAGCGCGCGCGCCGGTGGACTCGACGGCGACGGGCGCGGCCACCGGGGGCCGCGTGGGCGTCAGCGACGCCAGGTGCGCCACGGGGTCCGCGAACAGGTGGGCGTCATGCAGCACGCGCTGGAAGCACGCGGACGCGTCGAAGGCCTCGCGCATCTTCTGCCACGCGCGGATGCGCACCGCGCGGAAGGACACCGGCATGCGGAAGACTTCATCCAGCGCGCGCGCCCACTGGCCGTCCGGCCGGTAGAGGAACTCGTCCTCCGGCTCGATGTTCCACTCCCCGGCGAAGACCGTGTCGGCGATGACGAGCAGCCCGTGCGCCATGGCCAGCAGCGGCAGCGGATCAAAGCGGCCCATCAGGTCGCGCGACGCGTAGACCAGCGTCCCGGCCTTCTCCAGCGCCTGGGACATTTCTTCCGGCGTGGCGTGCGAGGACAACACGTCCACCGGCCCCAGCTTGCGCAGGTCGTCCAGGGCCTCCGGCGAGGGGCTGGCCCAGTCCGCCACCAGCATCCGCCGGGCCTCCAGCCGCGGGCCCGTCGGGCACCGCGCGGTGTCCACCGGCAGGGGCAGCGTCTGCAGCAGCGGCAGCCGCGCCAGCTCCGGCGACGTGGGCGTCTCCAGGTAGGTGAGCCAGCGGAAGCCCTGCGCGTCCGGACCGCTGATGCGCGAGAGCCGTTCAATCTCCTCCGCGCTGAACAGCGGCGCGGGGATGACGCCGACGCGCATGCTCCCGGGCACCCGCGCCGCCTGCTCCGGCGTGAGGTCCTGCGGCCGGAACACGAGCGTCGCGTTCGCGCCCCAGGCCTGGGCCGCGTCGAGCGCGGGCTCCCACTGGCCGGCCGTCACGGGGAAGAAGCGGACCTCGGCCCACGCCGCCTGGACGGGCACGTGCGGCTCGAAGGCCGGCTCGCCCACGAAGGCGACGCGCTGGAGGGAGGGGGAGGGCGGATGGACTCTCATGACAGGACTCGCGTCAGACGCGCGCGGAGGGACTTCTTCAAGTCGTCGCCCACCAGCTTCTGCAGCGCGCGCACGGGGCGGGACTTCTTGAACTGGCGGTAGCGCTCCAGCAGCACCTGCTCGCCGGGCCCCACGTACGGGTGCAGCGGCGAGTGGCCTCCGCGCTCCGCGCGCCAGACGTCGTCCAGCCAGTGGCCGTGCATGGTGGACATCGCGGCCAGCGCGGGGCGCAGGTGCGCGTTCGTCCAGCCCTCCGCGTGCAGCGCCTCCAGCCCGGAGGCCACCTGGCGCGTGCTGGACTCCCAGTCCGTGAACGCCTTCGCGGTGGCGAGCGCGTTCGTGCGCAGGTGCGCGAGGTACGCGGGCTGCGTGCTCAACAGGCGCAGGAACTGGACGATCTGCCGGTGGTTGTACGGCTCCACCATCAGCGAGTTCTGCCCGTGCACCATGTACTCGTCGGTGCCGGTGACGGTGTACGTGATGGCGGTGCCGCCCTGGGAGAACATCTCCAGCGGCGGGCCGAACATGCCCTCCACGCGAGAGAGCTTCAGCAGCACGTCGTACTGACCGTAGACCTGGTGCACCTGGTTGATGGGGATGCGCTCGTGCACCTGCACCGGCTGCCCGCCCACGGTGGGCTTCTGCCCGCCGGAGGACGACGCCAGCCACCCCGTCTCGAACTGGACGCCCGCCTGCGCCGCCAGCTCCAGCACCTCGAACGTCTCCGGCACGCCCTTGAAGCCCACGCCCCACGGGCCCTCCACCAGCACGCGCAGCTTGCCGCCGCGCTGGGGCGGGGCCTGCACGCAGGGGAAGTGGTCGCGGGACAGGCCGTTCTGCACGTAGAGCGTGCGCCCCTCGGGCTGCAGCGTCTGGATGAACTCCACCAGCCACTTCGCCTCGGTGACGAACAGCAGCGGCAGCGAATACGTCTGCCGGTTGAGCAGCTTGTAGTGGCGCTCCGCGTGGAAGCGCGACTCCAGGCTCTGGTTCAGGTAGCCGTACACCCGGGCGTTGACGCGCCACAGGTCGTAGAAGGTGATCCACCAGGTGGCCAGCGCGAAGTCGAAGGACTCGCCCTCGGCCTCCGCCAACGAACGGCGCGGCAGGTCCGCCAGCCGCGGGTGCCACAGGGGATACGTCAGCTTGACGGGGCCCGGGGTGATGAGAACGGCCTCATGGCCGAGGTCCTGGAGCCGTGAGGCGTACTCCAGGATGACGTTGGACCCACCGGAGATATTGGCGATGTCCCCAACGAGGAACCCGATCTTCATGCCTTGGCAACTCGCGTCGTGGGCCGGATGCGGCCCGGAGGAAACGATTCGCCGCCGCCGTTGATTCTCCCCGTGGCATCCCCCTCAGGATTGACGAGGCAGGCGAAGCGAGGGGCCGATGTAGCGCGGAGATGGTTGTTGCGTCAACGCCCGGCAGGGCTGCTGTCCGTCGGGCAGGCAGCCATTCGCTCAGGGCGAGGAAGGCCCCGGCGGCTCCTTCTCCAACTGCTTCAACCGTGCTTCCAGTTCGCGCCGCCACAGCGCCTGCGTCCGCGCGTGCTCGCGCTGGTTCTCGATGACGACGGTGAGCGCGTCCAGGATGGCTTCGTTGAAGTGCACCTGGCGGCGCAGCACCTCGTTGATGAACGGCTGGAACGCGCCGCGGAAGGTCCGCTTGGCGAACACGAGCACGGGCCCCAGGACGGGGCGGTGCGACGTGGCGGGCTCCACGTAGCGCACGTCCGCCTTGGCCCGGGCCTCCAGCAGCAGCGCCGGCCACTGGCCCGCGACGGGGGCGCGCAGCGACGCGGCCAG
>NZ_JBKGHJ010000436.1:0-7146 GCF_046520365.1 Corallococcus sp. 4LFB | reverse complement strand
CCGCCGCCGGAGCCCGGCGAGCCGGAGCGGCGTGAGGCAGCGGCTGCGGCACGACCTGCGAGGCATTGGCGCGCAGGCGGCGCTCAAGGCCGTGCCCGCGGACGTGCTGGTGGATGCGTTCCGCGACGAACTGGATGCGCGCAGCACCTTCCACCGGTTCGTGCGCCTGCCGTTCCGGGGGCTGGCCACGGCGCTCACGTTCGTGAGCCGCAAGGTGCGCGAGTCCTTCACCGGGCCCCGTCCCCATGAAGCGCTGCCCTCGCAGGCGGTGGATGACTCGCTGAAGGACGGGCTGCGCCGGCTGGTGGACGCCTTCGCGCCGGAGGTGGCCGCGTGGCGCGGGGACGCGGAGACGCGGGAGAAGCTGGCGCAGGCCTTCGGGCCCGCGATGCTGGGCCGGCTGGACGCGCCGCTGGAGCTGGACGCGCTGCACGCGCACGCGGCGGACCGGGCGACGCTGTACGACTTCTGCCGCCAGCTGGTGGGCACCGAGCTCCAGGGCGGCATGCGCGAGGAGCTGCTCCAGGCGCTCACCACGCTGGTGTACTCGGTGCCGTCCGGGGCGGCGGCGGTGGTGACGGTGGCCACGGGTGGGCTGGGGCATGACGCGGTGGTGTGGGCGGGGACGCTCCTGTCCACGCCGCTGCTGGAGCGCTTCGTGGACCTGCTGGGCGCCCAGGTGCGCGCGACGGTGACGCGCAAGTGGGCGGACTCGCACGGGGCCACGCTGGCGCAGGCCATGGAGGCGCGCTTCTTCGCGGACCTCCTGTCCCACCTGGATGCCCAGACGGAGGGCTGGATGCGCACCGCGACCACCCTGGAGACCGCACGGCGGGCGGCGGAGTAGGCGGCCGGCTCCCGGCAGGCCTCCGCCTCCGGGAGGGAGGCGAGACTTCGTGCCTCGCCGCCACCGATGCGTCATGCTGGGTCCGCCATGACCGGTCCGGACCCGGAGTCGGGCTCCCCTCTCATCCTGTCGTTTCGTCACCTGCTGACCGAGTCCGTCAGTGCGTTCCTCGACGAGGCGGACATGACGTGTCCGCAGACGGCGGACGCGCTCAGCGAGCTGCTGGTGACGCTGTCGCGCTACCGCGAGGAGGGCGCGCTGCTGTTCCCCACCGCGTTCCTGGGCGACGACCTGGGCGCGATGATGGAGCTCTTGGGCGGGCACGACCCGATTCCGCTCGGCTCGGGGCCGCGCAACCGCGCCACCATCCAGCGGGCGCTCAAGCAGTGCGCGCCGCTGGGGCAGGGACGGTGGTGGGCGCTGTACCTGCTGCGCGACTCCGAGGGCCTCACCTACGGCATCTTCCGCACGGATCCGTTCCCCATGGCGGAGACGCCACTGGAGCGCCTGCGGCACGCACCGGACCGGGGCGCGCGCGTGGTGGGCGTGTTGCAGCTCGCGGACAACATCATCGAGCTGCGTGGCGGCGGCGGGCTGTGCCGGCACGTGTACCTGTCCGGTGCGCGCATCGACCTGGAGCTGCCCTCGGTGGTGCTGGACGCGCTGGCGAGCGCGGTGACCGAACAGGTCCTGCCCTCCAGCCGCGAGTACGCGCGTGGGTTCTTCCGGCGGGTGCTGTTCGAGGTGATGCAGTCCTCGCACGGCACGCTGGTGGCGGTGCTGCCCCGGGAGCGCGCGGGTTCGGCGCTGTTCGTGGACGGCATCCTGTTGCCCCGGCCCATGGACGTGGTGGCGATGCTGGACCGGCACCACGCGACCCAGGACGGCAACGCGGCGTCGGCGGTGCGGGCGCCGCGCAGCTGCTGCGCGGCATGATGGCCACCGACGGCATCACCGTGCTGCGCGCGGATGGGTGCATCCTCGGGTACAACGTCTTCGTGCGTCACCCGGAGACGCTGACCCGGCAGCCGGGCTTCTTCGGCGGGGCACGGCGGCGGACGTACGAGGTGCTGTGCGCGGCCCTGGGCAACGAGCTCGCCGCGGCGTTCATCCGTTCGCAGGACGGGGACGTGGCCTGCCGTCGCGTGTGACACTTCCGGCACGGTGACGGTTTCCCGTTTTGCATGTTGCACGGATTGATTGCGGCTCCGAGGGACAGAGGACCCTGGAGGTCGCATTCGTGCACGGGGACTCGGGACGTGGGCGGAAGGTTGAGAACGTCAACTTAATCTGTAAGGCTGCGTGCGCTTTGCGCACCGCTCCCCGCCCCCTCCGCGCGTACGCCGCGCTGTCCCTGCTCGCCGTGTGCCTCGCGAGCGCGCCCGCCGTGGCGCAGAAGCTGCCGGATGTGGTGGTGACGGGGGCACCCGCGGCGCCGTCGCCCACGGATACCGGTACAGGGCTCTGCATGGCGTCCAACGTGTGGACGCGCACCGCGAATGATTTGCCCCAGAGTCAGACGAACTACACAGAAAACCTGAACATCTACATGGAGGAGAGCAGCGCGACGCGCATGACCTCCGTGCTGCGCTCCACGTTCGACCTGTCGAACAACCTGAACGACGGTCGAATCCTGAGCTACGGCGACTTCGTCGATGTGGTCTCGGGCTGCGCCCAGGGCGGCTGCCCCTTCCACTATAATGATTCGACCACTCGATTCGTCTCTCGCTTTCGCGGCTACCTGAACGTCACCCCGGCCATGGTGGGGCGCGTCCTGCACTTCGGCTTCTACGCCGACGACGCCATCAGCCTCGTCCTGTTCGACAAGGCCAGCAGACGCTACGACATCGTCATCCGGCCACCGGAGCTCGGTGCGGCAACGCGACGTACCACCAACTCCGTCACCTTCACCCAAGCCGGGCTCTATCCCATTGAGCTGCTCTATGTGCAGATCGTGGAACACGCGGCGCTGGAGTTCGTGGTGCTTGATGGCGCGTTCACGGACTACGACCGTCCGGCGAATCAGGTTCCGGTCGTCCCGCTCAACACTGCGGGCTTCACGCTGGTCCAGCCCGCGCAGCTCTACCAGACCGAAACCGGCCGCCCGTCCTTCCCGGCCAACCTGGACCAGTGCGTCCAGTGCAACCGGCTGTTCGCCAACCAAGCTGGCAACGGCAGTTGCGGTCCGTCCTACTACTGCAACTCCGCTGCGCTCTGCGCCCCCTGTGACACGAACCTCCTGTGCGGCGACACGTGCTCACCGTGCGGACCGACCGCGCCCATCTGCTCCCAGGTCAACGGCCAGTTCGCCTGCGTCCAGTGCACCCAGAACAGCGACTGCGCCACCGGCCGCTGTGACACCACGACCAATGTCTGCACCGGCTGCGTCCGCGACTCCGACTGCGGCTCCGGCCAGGTCTGCGACGAGCCGAACTTCACCTGCGTCCAGTGCACCTCCGACGCGGAGTGCCCCGACAGCCAGGTCTGCGACCTCACCGCGAACTCCTGCGTCGAGTGCAACGAAGACACCCAATGCGACCGGGGTGAGAGCTGCTCCAACCACGTCTGCACGCCCTGCAACACCAACGACGCCTGCGCCGGCAACTCCTGCAACTGCTGCCCCAATGGCACCCAGTGCGCCGCGCCCACCCCCGGCGCCCCGCCCTCCTGCGTCGAGTGCACCGCCGACAGCCAGTGCTCCAACGGCCAGACCTGCGACACCCTGAACGGCACCTGCGTCGACGCCGTCCCGGAGTGCAACACCTCCGACCGCTGCGGCCCCGGCTGCTCCAAGTGCCCTGGCGAGCGCCCCTACTGTCTCGACGGCGAGGTCTGCGTCCAGTGCCGCAACGACCTGGAGTGCGGCGACGGCCAGACCTGCGTCAGCGGGGAGTGCAGCTCCTGCACCACCGACAAGCGCTGCGGCCCGCGCTGTGACTCCTGCGGCGAGGACACCCCGTTCTGCCTCTCCGACGGCACCGTGCAGAACAGCGTGTGCGTGGGCTGCGTCAACGACTCCGACTGCGGCAGCGGCACCTGCGACCCCACCACGCGCACCTGCTCCAACACCGGCGCCTGCGCGGTGACGTGCGCGGAAGGGCTCGTGTGCGACGGCTCCGCGTGCGTCGAGTGCTTCGCCGACGCCCACTGCCCCTGCGGCGGCACCTGCGACGTCCCCACCAACACCTGCCTCGAAACGTGCGCCGACAGCGGCGACTGCCTGGGCGTCGAGTTCTGCTCCGCCGAAACCCAGCAGTGCGAGCGCGGCCGCCGCAAGCCCGGCACCGAACCGCAGGGCGGCGCCTTCTGCTGCGGCACCACCGCCGAGGACACCCCCACCGGCAGCACCGCCATGCTGGTCACCCTCGCCCTGGGCTTCCTCTTCCTGCGCTCCGCCCGCCGCGTCCGATGAAGCCCTCCCGCACGCCGCTCCTCCCGCTGCTGCTGGCCCTCGCGCTGTCCACCGCCGCCCACGCCGCGCCGGATCCGCGCTTCAACATCCAGGTCTTCCGCCCGTCCGGCGCGCCGCAGGACCTGGTGATGGTCACCCAGTCCCGGCCCCTCTCCCACCTGTCCGTCGCCGCCGGGCCCTACTTCAGCTACTCCATCAATCCGCTCTCCCTCGTCCCCAAGGACGGAGACCTGGGCTCCATCAGCCTCGTGGGCAACCGGCTCCAGCTGGATGTCATGGCCACCGTCGGCCTCTTCGACTGGGCCGAGGTGGGCGTGGACCTGCCGCTCGTGCTCCTGCAGGGCGGTCAGAACCTGGAGGTCATCGGCACCGAAGGGCCCGTGGAGAGCTTCGCCCTGGGCGACCTGCGCCTCACCGGCAAGGTGGCCATCCCCGGCTTCCGCCGCTCCGCGGAGGGCCACGGCTGGGGCGCCGCGCTCACGCTCAACGTCAGCTTCCCCACCGGCGTGCAGGAGGCCTTCGCGGGCGACGGCGAGCTCACCTGGGCGCCGGGCCTGGTGCTCGACTACCGCTTCAAGTCCGGCATCCTCCTCGCCTTCAACGGCGGCTTCTGGAAGCGGCCGGACATCATCTTCAGCGGCACGCAGCTGGGGGACATGGCGCCGTTCGGCCTGGGCACGGAGGTGCCCCTCCTGCGCGGCAGCGGCATCACCGCGCTGGGCATGGTGAACGGCGCGTTCGGCCTCAAGAAGGCGCCCGGCCAGGAGCGGCAGATTCCCGCGGAGCTGCTCATCGGCCTGCGCTGGTACAGCTCGCTGGGCGTCACCTTCACCTTCGGCGGCGGCCTGGGCTGCGGCTGCTCGCTGGCGTCGCCGAACCTGAGCTTCTTCACCTCCATCATCTGGGTGCCCGCCAAGACGCGCGAGTGGGAGGCCATCGAGCGCTTCAAGGAGCCGCCCCCCCACCCCCGCCGCCCGTGGACCCCGACAACGACGGCGTCATCGGCGAGCGCGACCGCTGCCCCAACCTCTTCGGCCCGGTGGAGAACAGCGGCTGCCCGGACACCGACGCGGACTCCGACGGCGTGGTGGACCGCATCGACAAGTGCCCGGACGCCCCGCAGGGCAAGCGCGGCCGCGACGGCTGCCCGCTCGCGCGCACGTCGGGCAACAAAATCGTCATCCTGGAGCAGGTGAACTTCGCCACCGACCAGGACGTCATCCTCTCCGAGTCCTACCCCGTGCTGGAGGAGGTCGCGCGGGTGATGGAGGAGAACCCGAAGATGGACCGCATCCTCATCGAGGGCCACACCGACTCGCGCGCCAGCGACCAGTACAACCTGGAGCTGTCCAAGCGCCGCGCCGCCAGCGTGAAGCGCTTCCTCATCGAGAGCGGCGTCGCCGCGGAGCGCGTGTGCTCGCAGGGCTTCGGGCGCAGCATGCCCGTGGCCGACAACGCCACGGAGGAGGGCATGGCCCTCAACCGCCGCGTCGAGTTCACCATCCAGCCGCCCAGCGACGGCCCCCGCCCGCCCTGCCCGGATGACGTGGAGGCCGCGTCCAGGAAGAAGGGCGGCAAGAAGGCGGCGCCCACCAGGCCCGCCGCGCCGCCCGCGAAGAAGCCGTAGCGGAAGTCCCAGGGTCCGCCGCTCCAGCGCGGCGGGCCCGGCACTTCGCCGAGCTTCGGGGGACGGGCCTACTCGACGATGAAGTCCGCGGCGGTGCGGCGACGGCCAGCCACCACCGACACCACCGCGCGGCCCCGGCCCACGGCCGTCACGCGGCCCTCGGGCGACACCGTCACCACGGCGGAGTTCGAGCTGAACCACTCCAGCGGCACCTTCTCCAGCGCCACGCCGTTGCGGTTGTACGCGCGCGCCTGGACCATCACCGACTGGCCCTTCTTCTTGAAGGTGTACGAGGTGAGGTTCAGCCCCAGGCGCGCGAAGTCCGGCGGCACCACCTGCACGGCGATGGCGCGGCTCAGGTGCCCCAGCGTCGCGGTGACGGTGGCCACGCCGGCGGACGCGGCGATGAGCTCGCCGTTGTCCACGCGCGCCACCTCCTCGTTGCTGGAGCGGAAGGCGGGCGCCGCGTCCGGGATGACGTGGCCCGCTTCATTGCGCGCCACCACGCGCAGCTTGATGGTGCGCCCCACCTCCACGAAGTCCGCGCCCGGCGCTCGCACGTCCAGCGACGCGAGGATGGTGAGGTCCAGCGGCAGCGCCACCTTCGCGCGGCCGCCCTGCACGCCGATGATGGTTTTTCCGGACTTGCGCGCCACCACCGTGCCGTCCTCCAGCACGGAGGCCACCTCCGGCGCGGAGCTGGTCCAGCGCAGGCGCGCGTCCATCATCTTGCGCCCGTCCGCGTCCAGCACGGTGTAGCTGAGCGGCAGGTGCTGCCCCTGCGTGCGCAGGTAGCGCTGCTCGGGCGGCTCCAGGGTGATGGTCGTGGGCGTCGGTCCACACGCGCCGAGCACACCCAACGCGAGGAAACCCAACAGGGAGAGGGACGGTGGACGTGACGTCTTCACGAAGGCAGGCACGGGGGGCGGAGGGAAAAGGCGAAGTCTACCGGCTGACCACTCGACGGGAGGGAAAACCGCGAGCGTCCATGTCGAAGTCCGGGTGCCTGCACGCCTGCTGACGACTTCCTGCCGCTTTCAGCGGCGCGGGGTCCGGGCGTCCATCGTCCCCAGCACCTGCGCGGCCAGGGCCTCTCCCTCTCGCCAGCCCGCCACCCGGGCGCGCTCCCTCGCCTGCTCCGCCGCTCGCGCGCGTCCGGCACCCGCCGCCCGCACCAGCCAGGCGCCCGGCGTTGAAGTGGATGCGCGCCACCTCCTGGGCGTACCCGCCCTGCTCGGCCAGGACGAGCGCGCGCTCCAG